>NZ_JBFAJA010000008.1:181056-181492 GCF_040654975.1 Dactylosporangium sp. NPDC050588
CAGTCCCCTGCCGGGCCCGCATCCGCACCGCCGGCGCCGTTCGCTCCGCCGGCTTCGGGACCCGCGTCGGCGCCGCCCGCGTCCGGGCCGTCGTCCGCGCCGCAGGTTTCGCCGTTCGGGCAGGCTGGGTCCGGTCCCGCGGCGTCGCCGGCGGCACCGCAGTTCTCCGCACCCGCGCCCGCACCGTCCGCACCGCAGTTCGGGCAGCCCGCGGCAGGGCCCGCATCCGCACCGCAGTTCTCCGGGCCGGCGTCCGCGCCTCCTGCGGCCGGGCCTGCTTCCGCACCGCCTGCGCCGCAGTTCGGGCACACCGCAGCCGGGCCCGCGTCGGCACCGCCGTCGGCAGGTCCCGCCTCGGCAGGTCCCGCCTCGGTGCCGCCCGCGGCCGGGCCCGCATCCGCGCCGCCGGCCACGCAGTTCGGGCACACCGCCGGTC
>NZ_JBFAJA010000009.1:0-177819 GCF_040654975.1 Dactylosporangium sp. NPDC050588
GTAGAACGCCGCGGTGGCGCCGGGGACCCCGCCCGCGGTCGCGGCGCGGAAGCGCTCGCTGTCGGCGAGTTTCCCGCCGGTGCCGGCGGCGAACGTCTTCGTCCGCAGGACCACGTGCTCCTCGTGGACCTCGCACACCGTCCCGCCGGCCTTCAGCAGCGCGGCGAGGTCGGCCTGCAGCTGCTTGGCCGCGGCGGCGTCGGCGAGCCGCAGGTCGACCTGCAGCGGCTCGCCCAGCTCGTGCTCCTTGGGCTCCGGCCCGGCCACGGCGAACGTCACCGACGTCGCGGCGGCCATCGCCTTGTCCAGCGCCTGGATGGCCTTCTGGACCTCCTCCGAGCTGGGCTGGGTCGTTGTGACCGACCGCAGCACGGTGCCGTCGCCCAGCTCCGGGTGCTCCCGGAAGTACTTCTCGACCGCCGCCGGGTCGGTGAGGTCGACGCCCGGCGGGAGCATGATCACCTTCTTGGGATCGACGCCCGGCGGCGGGGGGAGGTCGGCCAGGTCGATGTCGTCGGCGAGGCCGGCGAACCGGGCGAGCGGGAACAGGGTCGAGGACAGGATCACGCCGGCGCCGCCGAGGAGCGACAGGTCGCCGAGCGGGCCGCCGGCCGCGCCTGCCGCGGTCGCGTCCGCCGGCAGCGCGCCCAGGAGGGCGAGCGCGTCGGTGCCGGCGGAGGTGGCGGTGAGCGGCAGGCCCGAGCCGCCCGACACGCGGGCCCGCAGCTCCAGACCGTCGTCACCGGCCTGGACGCCGACGACGAGCGTGCCCTTCAGCTCCGGCAGCGCGACCGGGGGGCCGGCGACCTCGGCGTCGGTCTCTTCGCCTTCTTCGCCTTCGACGTCGACGCCGAACGCGAGGAACTCCTGCGCCAGGTCGTCGGCGCGGGACAGGTCGGCCCACGCGAGGCCGGGCTGGCCGGCGGGGAGCTTCGCCACGGCGGCGGTGAACGCGGGATCCTTCGACAGCGGGGTCTTCGCCGCCGCGGCGGCCGCCGCGGTCGCGGCCTGCTGGAGGTCCTTGCCGTCGAACGCGAGCAGCACGTGTCCGTCGTCGACGACGAAGCCGAGGTCGTCGGTGCCGGCCTTCTGCTGGGCGGCGGTGAGCGCCTTGCGGGCCTTGGCGTCGTCGCGGGAGGAGGCGACGACGAGGGTGACGGCCTTGGCGCCCGGCTCCGGGGCGGCCCACGTGGCGACGCCGATCCGGTCGTCGAACCAGGAGGCCACGTCGTCGTAGCCGATGGGCGCCTCGAGGTCGGCGAAGACGTCGCGCTTCGTGTCGTCCAGGGTCTTCGGGCCGTTGCCGCCGGCCTTGCGCAGCAGCGCCTCGACCTTGACCCGCTGGCCGATGCCGGGGGAGAGGTCGATGCGGGCGAACGCGGCGACCGAGGCGGGCACGAGGTCCTCCGGCAGGGTGCCGGTCGGGCCGTTCCACATCCTGGCGAGCGCGAAGGCGCCGCCACCGAGCAGCACGGCGACCGCGACCGCCGCGGCGCTCAGGACCACGGCGAGCCGCCGCCGCGGCCGGATCGGCACCTCGGCGAGGTCGTCACCGGCCGCGAACGCCGGGGCGTCACCGTCGAGCGTCCGCGCGACGGTCTCAGGGTCCGCCTGGGACGCGTCGACGGTGACAGGGTCCGCCTGGGACGCGTCGGCGGTCTCAGCGTCCGCCTGGGAGGCGTCGACGGTGACAGGGTCCGCCTGGGACGCGTCGACGGTGATCTCCGTCCCGGCGTCCGCCGCCGGTAAGGGGTCCTGGGGCAGCAGGGAATCGTCGGATGATCGGGTGCTCTCGGACATGTGGCGTTCCTCCCCGTGGATGTCGTCGCGCATCGTAGCGGGAGGGCGGCGCCCGGGAGCACCCGATAAACCGGCTAGAACTGGGCGGCGATGCCCAGCAGCGCGGCGACCAGGACGATCAGGCCGAGCATGGCGGTCATGCAGCCGCCCCGCCCGCCGCTGCCGCCGCTCGGAGCCGGTGGCGCCGGCGCGGTCGGTGCGGTGGGGGTGTCGGGGCGCTGCGGGCCGTCCGGGGTCGGTGAGCCCGGCGCGTGCGACGGCCGGTCCGGGGCACCCGAGGGGGCGTGGCCGACGCCGGACCCCTCACCTTCCGGGGTGTCGGGTGCCTCGGAGAGGCCGTCGTCGATGGGCTCCGGGCTGGCGGGGGTGGACTCAGGCACGGGGGGCTCCTCAGTCAGACGGGCTCGATGTGCCGCAGGCTACAGGCCCCCGATGTGCCGCACGTTACAGGCCGGAGAGGCGCTGCCCGGCCCGCACCACGGCCATCGCGTGGCGGTCGCCGGGGCGCCGGCCGAGCCGCTCGATCGGGCCCGACACGCTGATCGCGGCGATGACCCGGCCGGTCCGGTCGCGGATCGGCGCGGAGACGCTGGCCACACCGGCCTCGCGCTCGGCGACGCTCTGCGCCCAGCCGCGGCGGCGGACCTCGGCGAGGGTGCGGCCGGTGAACTTGCAGCGCGGCAGCAGCGGCATCACCGCCTCCGGCGGCTCCCACGCGAGGAGCACCTGGGCGGCGGAGCCGGCGGTCATCGGCAGCACCGAGCCGATCGGCACCGTGTCGCGCAGCCCGCTGGCGCGCTCGGCGGCGGCCACGCAGAGCCGCTCGTCGGCGCGGCGGAGGTAGAGCTGCGCACTTTCGCCGGTCGCGTCGCGCAGCGCGGTGAGCATCGGCTCGGCCGCGGTCAGGAGAACGTCCGGTGCCGCGTTGGCGAGCTCGCCCAGACGCGGGCCCGGCCGCCAGCGTCCTTGCGCGTCACGAACAAGCAATCGGTGGATTTCCAGGGCCTGTGCGAGCCGGTGCGCCGTTGCCCGGGGAAGCTTGGTCCGGTCCACCAGTTCGGCAAGGCTGGCGCCGTCGACACAGGCGGCCAGAATGACCACCGCCTTGTCGAGCACGCCGACACCGCTCATACTGTGTCCCACAGACCGAAACATACCTCCCAAACTTTAGGATGTCCAGATGGTGGGAGAAGCACGACCGCGGACGCTCGCAGAGAAGGTGTGGGACGCACACGTCGTCCGTTCCGCCGCAGGCGAGCCGGATCTGCTGTACATCGACCTGCACCTGGTCCACGAGGTCACCAGCCCGCAGGCGTTCGACGGCCTGCGGATGAGCGGGCGGCAGGTGCGCCGTCCCGACCTGACGATCGCGACCGAGGACCACAACACGCCGACCGACAACCTGCTGACGATCAGCGACCCCGTGTCGCGCACCCAGATCGAGACGCTGCGGCGCAACTGCGACGAGTTCGGCGTGCGCCGGCACTCGCTCGGCGACGCACAGCAGGGCGTGGTCCACGTCATGGGACCGCAGCTGGGCCTGACCCAGCCGGGCATGACGATCGTGTGCGGCGACTCGCACACCTCCACGCACGGCGCGTTCGGCTCGATCGCGTTCGGCATCGGCACCAGCGAGGTCGAGCACGTCCTGGCGACCCAGACGCTGCCGCAGCCGCACCTCAAGACGATGGCGGTCAACGTCGTCGGTGAGCTCGCCCCCGGCGTCACGGCGAAGGACCTGGTGCTGGCGCTCATCACCCAGGTCGGCACCGGCGGCGGCCGCGGCCACGTGGTGGAGTACCGCGGGCCCGCGATCGAGAAGATGTCGATGGAGGGCCGGATGACGGTCTCCAACATGTCGATCGAGTGGGGCGCCAAGGCCGGCATGATCGCGCCGGACGAGACCACGTTCGCCTACGTCGAGGGCCGCGAGTACGCGCCGAAGGGCGAGGCGTGGGACCGCGCGAAGGCGTACTGGCAGACGCTGCGCACCGACGAGGGCGCGAAGTTCGACACCGAGGTGACGCTCGACATCACCCACCTCACCCCATTCGTCACCTGGGGCACCAACCCGGGCCAGGGGGCGCCGCTGGGCGCGAGCGTGCCGGACCCGGCCGACTTCGCCGAGGACGCCGACCGCGTCGCGGCGCAGAAGGCGCTGGAGTACATGGACCTGACGCCGGGCACGCCGCTGCGCGACGTCGCGGTGGACGTGGTCTTCCTCGGCTCGTGCACCAACGGCCGGCTCGAAGACCTGCGTGCCGCCGCCGACGTGCTGCGCGGGCGCAAGGTCGCCGACAGCGTGCGCATGCTCGTCGTGCCGGGGTCCGCGTCGGTCCGCGCCGCGGCCGAGGAAGAGGGCCTCGACGAGGTCTTCACCGCGGCCGGGGCCGAGTGGCGCTTCGCGGGCTGCTCGATGTGCCTGGGCATGAACCCGGACACGCTGAAGCCGGGCGAGCGCTCCGCCTCGACCTCCAACCGCAACTTCGAGGGCCGGCAGGGCCGTGGTGGGCGCACCCACCTGGTGTCGCCGCAGGTCGCCGCCGCAACCGCCGTCGTCGGCCGCCTGGCGGCCCCCGCGGACCTGAACTGACCGAGAAGACAGGCAGGAATCCGACATGGAGAAGTTCACCGTCCACACCGGCACGGCCGTCCCGCTGCGCCGGTCCAACGTGGACACCGACCAGATCATCCCCGCCGTCTACCTCAAGCGCGTCACCCGAACCGGGTTCGAAGACGGGTTGTTCAACGCGTGGCGCTCGGATCCCGCATTCGTGCTCAACAATCCCGCGTACACGGGCGCCTCGATCCTTGTCGCCGGGCCCGACTTCGGCACCGGATCGTCGCGCGAGCACGCCGTCTGGGCGCTGCAGAACTACGGCTTCAAGGCGGTCGTCGCGCCGCGTTTCGGCGACATCTTCCGGGGCAACGCGCTCAAGGCCGGGCTCCTGCCCGTCGAGCTGGACCTCAAACTCGTCGAGGAGCTGTGGGCCGCGATCGAAGCGGATCCGCAGTTGGCGGTAACGGTCGATCTGCAGGATCGGCAGTTGCGTGCGGGGGACCGTGAATGGGCCTTCCCGATCGACGATTTCAGCCGTTGGCGCCTGCTGGAAGGCCTGGACGACATCGGTCTGACGCTGCGCCACGAGGAGGCCATCACCGCCTTCGAACAAGGCCGTCCGGAGTGGACACCCGTCGTTCACTAGGCCCCGCCAGGGCGTCTCGATGAGCCACCGGCCGAATCCGTTGCTCCACAACGATTTCTTTTCCGTCTAATGTTTGTATTCTGTGAGCGTTGGGATACCTTGCCCACAGGGACTTCATTTCTGGTACGGGAGGAAACAACGTGAACAAGGCCGAGCTCATCGAGGCGCTCAGCGCTCGCCTGGGCGACAAGAAGTCGGCAAACGCGGCGCTGGACGCGGTGCTCGCCGAGATTCAGGCCGCCGTGACCAAGGGCGACAAGGTCGCCATCACCGGTTTCGGTGTCTTCGAGAAGCGCGTGCGTGGTGCGAGAACCGCGCGTAACCCGCGCACCGGTGAGGCCGTGAAGGTGAAGAAGACGTCGGTTCCCGCCTTCCGGGCCGGCGCCAGCTTCCGCGAGATGGTCGCCGCCGGCAAGGTGCCGAAGGCCGCGCCGGCAAAGAAGGCCGCCGCCGCCACGAAGACCGCCGCCGCGAAGGCGACGACCGCCAAGGCCACGACTGCCAAGGCCACCACCGCCAAGGCGACGACCGCCAAGGCCACGACGGCGAAGGCCACCACGGCGAAGGCCGCCCCGGCCAAGGCCGCCACCAAGGCGACCGCGACCAAGGCGGCGGCGAAGGCCGCTCCGGCCAAGGCCGCCGCGACCAAGGCCGCCCCCGCCAAGAAGGCCGCCGCGAAGACCACGCGCGCCGCCGCGTCGACGACCGCGCGCAAGACGGCCACCGCCACCACCACGACGGCCGCCAAGAAGGCGCCCGCCAAGAAGGCCGCCGCCAAGTGAGGTAAGGCAACGGAAAAGGGGCGGCGCCGCGAGTTCGCGGCGCCGCCCCTTCCGTATGTGCGTCAGACCCGCAGCGGGCGCACCGGATCCCAGCCGAGGAGCCGGTCACCGCTGAAGGTGAGCATCCAGCCGGTGCCCTTGCGGGTGTGGAAGTCCACATTGGTGCGTCCGGTCAATGCGGTCAGCAGCGGCGGCATCAGCTTGCCCTGGCTGCACACGACGCCCGCCCCGCCCCGCGCCGCGAGGGCCCGCAGCGCGGCCGCGGCCGCCTCGGGGGACCGGCCCTCGTCGAACGCGCCGTCCAGGTCGAACGGCAGCCCCAGCGGCTCCACCGTCTGCCGGCACCGCAAGGGGGTGGCCGACACCACCCACTCGGGGCGCAGGAGCCGCAGGAGGGCGCTCAGCGCCGCCGCGTGGCCCACGCCGGCCGTGTCCAGCGGGCGCTCCGCGTCCGGGCCGGCCCACTCCTTGCGCTTGCCGGCGTGCGCGTGGCGGACCAGGGCGACCACCGCCGTCACGGGCGGCAGGTCCAGGAACGCCTTCACCACACCCCGGTCGTGCGCGTAGCTCAGCAGCGCGGGCGCCTGCGCGACCGGCACCCAGCGCGCCTCCTCGATCTCGTCGTCCGCCGGCCGGTCCTGCCACAGCAGCGCCCGCATCGACCAGTAGTCGACGACCTTCTCCACGCCCGGCTCGCTGGTCAGGTAGCGGATCGAGGGCAGCCGGGCCTGCGGCACGCCCCGCACCAGCGTCTCCTCGTAGACCTCCCGCACCGCGGCGGCCAGCTCGTGCTCGCCGGGGTCGACCTTGCCCTTGGGCAGGGACCAGTCGTCGTACCGCGGGCGGTGCACCAGCACGATCTCGACACCGTCCCGCGCCGGGCGCCACACCACGCCACCCGCCGCGCGGACGACCGTGTTCACTTCAGCCATGCTGTGGTGTTCTCCTCGCAGACCGCGGCCCACACCGCCGGGAACGCGGCGCGTGCCCGGGTGACCGCGGCCCGCTCCCGCTCGAACAGTCTGCCCGCCGTGACGGCGAGACGGTGGTCGCCACGGTCGAGGAACCGCGCCACGAAGAGCCACGTGTCGGCCGCGGTCGCCGCGTCCTGGTGCTCGCCGAGCACCTTCTGCGCCTTCGCGACCCGCTTGGCGAGCACCGCGGCCTCGGGGCCGGGCACCCAGGAGAACGCGTACCGGGCCCGCTTGGCCAGCTTGCGCACCTCGTGCCAGTCGTCGTCGGGCAGCTCGGGGGTCAGCGCGTCAGCGCCGGCCACCAGCTGCCGCCACGGCTTGCGGACCAGACCCGGCAGCACCCGCCCGGCGGGTGCCCCGTGCCGGCCGACGAGCCTGGGCGGGCGGGTCAGCGCGCCGAGGAGCTGGACGTAGCGCGGCGAGCGCAGCGCCTCGTCCAGCGCAGACAGGGCCGTCTCCTGCCGCCCGGCGAGCGCGGCGTCGATCCGGCCCACCGACTCGGCGTCCACCGCCACGAGCGGGTCGGCGGCGGCGGTCACGTGCAGCCGGGCCCGCATCACCTCGATGTCGCGGGCACCGCCGAGCGCGCCGGCCAGCCGGCCCAGCTCCGCCCGCAGCGGCCGGCTCCAGGCCGGGTCGAGCAGCGCCTGGAACGTCTGCAGGTCGCTGCGCAGCCGCCGGGTGCCGACCCGCATCTGGTGCACGGGGGTGTCGCCGTTGGGCATCGTCTCGCGCAGCCGGGCGAACGCGTCGTGCCGCAGGATCCGCCCGACGCCGTCGCGCAGCGCCTCGGTGAGGACCGCGCCGGCGCTGCCGTCGGGCTCCGGCGGGGGCGCGGCGCCGTCCGGGTCGGGCACCGCGCCGGCCGCGGTCAGCGCGGCCGCGATGCGGGCCAGGTCCTCGGGCGTGCCGTCGACCGGCAGCACCTCGACCCGCCGGGGGCGGCGGCCCGTCCCGCGTTCGGACAGGAGGCGGACCTCAGCCAGTACACCACCCGCCGCCGAAGACACGTGCACGGCTGAGCGGACCGTCCTCACGGCGCCGAGGTCCGCGCCGCGGCGGAAGGCGGTCACCGCGTCGAGCAGGTCCGGCGGGACGACGCCGGCACCCGCGGCCTGGCTGTGCAGCTCCCGGCCCCGCCGGGGCAGCAGCAGCGTCCACGTGCCGTCGCGGTGCTGGCGCAGCGACACCCCGGCACGGGCGAGGGCGCCGTCCGGGGTGTCGTGGAAGGTGGCGTCGACGTCGCGGCCGTCCAGGTCGGGCAGCGTGAACCCGTCCTCGACAAGAAACCTCACGCCGCCGCCTCCGCTGCGCTCCGGCGCCGGCCTGAGCCACGCACTGTGCTGATGGTTCGCGGCCCTCCGCTGCGCTCCGGCCCGCTCACGCCGGCTCCACGCGGTCGACGATGCGGCGCAGCAGGGCCTCCTGCGGGTTCTTGCCCTGCCGGCGGTGCCAGGTGCCGTCCCCGGCCAGCTCGAACGCGCCGGTGTCGTCGCTCATCATCAGCTTCAGCACCCGGTCGAGCTCGCCGGCCGCGACCGGGTCGGTGACCTTGACCAGCGCCTCGACCCGGCGGTCGAGGTTGCGGTGCATGAGGTCCGCGGAGCCGATCCAGTACTCGGCGGAGGCGTCGCGGCCGAACCGGAACACCCGCGAGTGCTCCAGGAACCGGCCGAGCACCGACCGGACCCGGATGTTGTCCGACAGGCCCGGCACGCCCGGCCGCAGCGCGCAGATGCCGCGCACGATCAGGTCGACGCTCACCCCGGCCTGGCCGGCGCGGTAGAGCGAGTCGATGATCTCCTCGTCGACCAGCGAGTTGACCTTCAGCTGGATCAGGCCCTGCTCGCCGAGGGAGATCTCCCGGTCGATCCGGTCGATGATGCCGCGCCGGACGCCGTGCGGCGCGACCAGCAGACGGCGGTAGGAGGTCTGGCGGCTGTACCCGGTGAGCACGTTGAACAGGTCGGTGAGGTCGGCGCCGACCTCCGGGTCCGCGGTGAGCAGCCCGTAGTCCTCGTAGAGCCGGGCCGTCTTCGGGTGGTAGTTGCCGGTGCCGACGTGGCAGTACCGCCGGATGTGGTTGCCCTCCTGGCGCACCACGAGGGCCGTCTTCGTGTGGGTCTTGAGCCCGACGAGGCCGTAGACGACGTGGCAGCCGGCCCGCTCCAGCGTCCTCGCCCAGCCGATGTTGGCCTTCTCGTCGAACCTGGCCTTCACCTCGACCAGCACCACGACCTGCTTGCCGGCCTCGGCCGCGTCCACGAGCGCGTCCACGATCGGGGAGTCGCCGCTGGTCCGGTACAGCGTCAGCTTGATCGCCAGCACGTTGGGGTCGGCGGCGGCCTGCTCGACGAAGCGCTGCACGCTGGTCGAGAACGAGTGGTACGGGTGGTGCACCAGGATGTCGTGGTCGCGCAGCCGGGCGAAGACGCTGCGCGGGGTCTCGCCCTCGGCGAAGTGCGGGTGGGTCGCCGGCACGAACGGCTGGTCCTTCAGCGACGGCCGGTCCACGCCGTTGTAGATCTCCCACAGCGCGGTCAGGTCGAGCAGGCCCGGCACCCGAAGCACGTCGTGGGAGTCCATGTCGAGCTCGCGGACCAGCAGCTCCAGCACGTGGTCGGAGATCGAGGCGGCGACCTCCAGGCGCACCGGCGGACCGAAGCGGCGCCGCGCCAGCTCCCGCTCCAGGGCCTGCAGCAGGTCCTCGTCGCGGTCCTCGTCCAGCTCGACCTCGGCGTTGCGGGTCACCCGGAACAGGTGGTGCTCGACCACCTGCATCCCCGAGAACAGCTGCCCGAGGTGCGCGGCGATCAGCTCCTCCACCGGCAGGAACCGCACCGTGCGCACGCCGTCGCGGGTGGTCCGGTCCAGCGCGTAGAAGCGCGGCACGTTGTTGGGCACCTTGATCCGGGCGAACAGCTCGGGGCCGCCGTCGTGCTCCCGCACCACGACCGCCAGGTTGAGCGACAGGCCGGAGATGTAGGGGAACGGGTGCGCCGGGTCGACCGCCAGCGGCGTCAGCACCGGGAAGATCTGCTCGCGGAACGACGTGCGCATCCGCTCCCGCTCGGCCGGATCGAGGTCGCTCCACGGCACGATGTGGATGCGCTCCTCGGCCATCGCCGGTGCGATCTCCTCGGCGAAGACCCGCGACTGGCGCGCGACCAGCGCGGTGGTGCGCTCGGCGATCTGCTCCAGCTGCTCCGTCGGCGGCAGGAACCCGGGGCGGCGCACCGGGATGCCGGTCTGCAGCCGCCGCTTCAGGCCCGCGACCCGGACCATGTAGAACTCGTCGAGGTTGCTGGCGAAGATGGCGAGGAACTTCGCGCGCTCCAGCAGCGGGGTCGCGGGGTCCTCGGCCAGGGTCAGCACCCGGGCGTTGAAGTCCAGCCACGAGAGCTCCCGGTTGAGATACCGGTCCTCGGGCAGCGGTTTCTCGGATGGTACGACCAGCGCGTCGGACTCGGCGTGTGTCTCACCGGGGGACTTCTGGGTGGGGACCAGCGGGGGCTGCTCCGTCACCGTCTCGCTCATGGTGACCTCCTCGGGCTCGGCCTGATTCGCCTGCACGTCTTCACCGGGTGCTGGTGCCGCGGCCTTCGTCGCCCGCCGGACCCGTGGCGCGGTGCCGCCCGCCGGAGGGGCCGCCCGTCGCGGTGCCGCCTTGCGCGCGGCGGCCTTGGGAGGCGCGCTCTGCGGGTCGGTGCGTTGCGCTGCGTTACGGGGGCGGCTGCGACCGGTCGGCGTCTCGTCCACCGGATCATCATGGCCCGTTTGTGCCGGTCTGAACATGAACTTCCCGCTGCTTGGCCGCTACGGGAAGGTGGGCAGCGTGACCTTGACGACAGCCCCGGCGGCGTCCCGGTCGATGCGGACCCGCTGCCCCAGGCGGAGGTGGCGCAGGCCCGACGCGTCGAAGGCAGCAGCGGGGAATCGCAGCTCAGCACCGTCGTCGAGCAGCACCGTGCCGGTGCGGGTGTCGTCGTCGAACGTCGCCACGGTCCCCTGCATCAGTCCACGCTACCGCGCATCGATTTCCGGCGCGTGTCTCGCGTCACCGCGGCGCCGCCGCTGCCACCCGCGGCCTGCCTGCTCGACGGCACCGGGGTGCTCTTCGTCACTCACTGGTGCCGGGCCGTCCCGCGTCGGGGCGCCCGCCGGTCCTGCGCGGGGTGCCCTGCCGTCGTGCGGGGGGCGGCCATCGTGCGGGGTCGATCGTCAGGCGGGGATGGTCGTCAGGCGGGGATGGTCGTCAGGCGGGGATGGTCGTCAGGCGGGGGTGCAGAGGATCTCGCCGGTGTGGGGGCCGAGGCCGAGGCCGGTGGCGGCGTTGAGGTCGGCGGCGGTGTCGACGTCGCGGCGCAGGCTGGGCCAGTCGCCGTCGAGCCGGACCGCGCCCGAGCGCAGGTGCGCCGCCGCCGAGCCGGGCCCGAAGTGCGGGTCCAGGGCCACCCCGGCGGGCGCGGCGAGCAGCACGGTGCCGCTGCCCTCCAGGTCCGGCACGAACGCGCGGCGGCCCAGCGCCTCCGCCGCGGCCAGGGCGACCGCCAGGTCGGCGGGGCGCATCGCCGGCAGGTCGGCGGTCAGCGCGACGACAGGCGCGCCGCCCGCGGCCCGCGCCCCGAAGGCCAGCGCCGGGTTGAGTCCGGCGGCCGGGGTGTCGGGCAGGCAGGTGGCGCCGTCGGCGATGAGCTCCGCCCGCACCAGCGGGTCGTCGCAGACCGCGACGACCCCGGCCACCGACGGGCAGGCGAGCGCCGCCGCGACCGTGTCACGGGCCATGGCCAGCACCAGGCCGGGATGCGCGGGCCGCGGGACGGCGCCACGCAGCCGTGTCTTCGCCGCACCGAGCGGCTTGACAGGCACGACCGCCACCCAGGTGCTGAGCATGACCCATCCTGACACGGCGTCCCGGCGCCTGGCAGTGGCATGATTCGCAGCAGAACCGTGAGGGGAGGGTGAGATGAAGCGCCGGAGGCTCGGCTTCTGGCGGCGTTTCGCCGTCATGACCGTGAAGCCCACGATCCAGATGCTGACCCGCCGGACCTGGACGGGCATGGAGCACATCCCCGCCGATGGTGGGGTGATCATGGTCGTCAACCACATCTCCCATGCCGACCCGCTCGCAGTCGCGCACTACATCTACGACGCCGGTCGGTGGCCGTCGTTCCTGGCCAAGGCCAGCCTGTTCAAGGTGCCGGTGCTGGGTTACCTGCTGAGGGCCAACCACCAGATCCCGGTCCACCGCGGCACCACCGACGCCGTGAAGGCTCTGGAGGCCGCCCGGGCGGGCGTCCGCGGCGGCGAGGCCGTGGTGATCTACCCCGAGGGCACCACGACCCGCGAGCCCGACCTGTGGCCGATGCGGGGCAAGACCGGCGCCGCCCGCCTCTGGCTGGACACCCGCGCGCCGATGGTCCCGATCGTCATGTGGGGCCCCGAGCGGATCTACGACCCGCGCACCAGCAAGCTGAAGCTGCTGCCCCGCGCCGACGTGACGATCATCGCCGGCGCCCCGATCGACCTGTCCGCCTGGGACGAGGCGCAGCCGACCGCCCAGACGCTCAACGAGATCACCGACCACATCATGCTGCACCTCCGCGACATGCTCGTGGAGATCCGGGGCGGCACCCCGCCGCCGCTGTGGACACCGCGCAAGACGCTCGCATGAGCGCGCCGGAGCGCGGCGCACGATCGCACATGAGCATCACGGAGTGACGGAGGGCATATGAGCATTCGACGCGCCGCGGTGCTCGGGGCCGGGTCGTGGGGCACGGTGTTCGCCAAGCTGCTCGCCGACGCCGGCACCCCGGACGTCACCGTCTGGGCCCGCCGGCCCGCCGTGGCCGAGGCGATCCGCGAGCGGCACATGAACCCGGACTACCTGCCCGGCACGTGGCTGCCCGGCGCGATCACCGCGACCGACGACGCCGCCGAGGCCGTCGACGGCGCCGACCTGGTCGTGCTCGCCGTGCCGTCGCAGACGCTGCGCCACAACCTGGGCTCCTGGGCGGGCACGATCCGCTCCGACGCCACGCTCGTCAGCCTGATGAAGGGCATCGAGCTGGGCACGCTCAAGCGGATGAGCGAGGTGATCGTCGACTCCGCCGGCGTCGAGCCCGACCGCATCGCCGTCGTCACCGGGCCCAACCTCGCCCCCGAGATCGCCGCCGAGCAGCCCGCGGCCACCGTGGTGGCGTGCACCGACATCCGGCGCGCCGAGCTCGTCCAGCGCGCGATCAGCACGCGCTACCTCCGGCCGTACACCAACGACGACGTCATCGGGTGCGAGCTCGGCGGCGCCGTCAAGAACGCGATCGCGCTCGCCTACGGCATGGCCTCCGCGCTCGGCTTCGGCGACAACACCCGGGCGACGCTGATCACCCGCGGGCTCGCCGAGACCACCCGCCTCGGCGGGGCGCTCGGCGCCAACCTGATGACGTTCGCCGGGCTCGCCGGCCTCGGCGACCTCGTGGCGACGTGCTCCTCGCCGCTGTCGCGCAACCGCACGTTCGGCGAGCACCTCGGCCGCGGCGAGACCCTGGAGCAGGCGCAGGCAGCCACCCGGCAGACCGCCGAGGGTGTCAAGAGCTGCCTGTCGATCCGCGATCTGGCGCACAGCGTCGGTGTGGAGATGCCGATCACCGAGCAGGTCGAGCTGGTCTGCCACGAGGGCGTCGACCCGCTCAGGGCGCTCGCCGCGCTCATGTCCCGCGAGACCAAGCCCGAGCGGCCCGGCGTCCCGTCGACGGCGGAGCATCAGTAGGGTTTCCGCATGATCGGCATCGGGGGGCGTGGTCCCGACCCAGGGCGGTGCCGGAGCGCAGCGGAGGCGACGCGATGACTGGTGACGGCACGCGGGTCGTGCACGCCGGGGTGCCCGAGGCCGTGCCCGGCCGGCCCTTCCTGCCCGGTCCGGCCTTCGGCGCGCCGTACCACCTCGAGCCGGTGCTGGGGCCGCAGCCGGGCGTCGACGGTTACGGGCGCACCGACAACCCGACCTGGCGCGCGCTGGAAGGCGCGATCGGCGAGCTCGAGGGCGGCGAGTGTGTGACCTTCGCCTCGGGCATGGCCGCCATCAGCGCCGTGCTGCTGAGCGTGCTGCGCCCCGGCGACACCGTCGTCGTGCCCGCCGACGGCTACTACAAGACCAGGGCGTTCGCGGCGTCGTACCTCGGCGAACGCGGCGTCACCGTCGTCGAGGCGCCGACCGTGGGCCCTTACCCGGCCCTGGAGACCGTCCGGCTGCTGCTGGTGGAGACCCCCGCCAACCCGGGGCTCGACGTGTGCGACATCGCCGAGCTGGCCGCGCGCGTGCACGCCGGCGGCGGGCTGGTCGCCGTCGACAACACCGCGGCCACCCCGCTCGGGCAGCGCCCCCTCGACCTGGGCGCCGACATCTCCGTCGCGTCCGGCACCAAGGCCCTGACCGGCCACTCCGACATCCTGCTCGGCTACGCGTGCACCCGCGACCCGCAGCTCGCCGCGGCCCTCACCGGCTGGCGCGGCGCCACGGGCGCGGTGCCCGGCCCGTTCGAGGCGTGGCTCGCGCACCGCTCGATCGGCACCCTCGACCTGCGCCTGGCCCGCCAGACCGCCAACGCGGCCGCCGTCGCCGAGGTGCTCGCCGCGCACCCGGCGGTCGTCTCGGTGCGCTGGCCCGGCCGGCCCGAGGACCCCGCCCACGAGGTCGCGTCCCGGCAGATGCGCCGCGTCCCGGGCGTGGTCACGTTCACGCTCGCCGGCAAGGCCGCCGCCGACCAGTTCCTGCAGGCCGCGACCCTGGTGTTCGCCGCCACCTCGTTCGGCGGGCTGCACACCTCCGCCGACCGGCGGGCGCAGTGGGGCGACGACACCCCCGAGGGCCTGATCCGCCTCTCGTGCGGCGTCGAGGACACCGATGACCTGGTCGCCGATGTACGGAAGGCACTCGACGCGATCGGCGCCTGACGCAGCGTGGGATGCCGACCAGCCGGCAGCGCGAGCTTGACCTTGCGGTTAGGGTCGGCGGCGTGGAAACGCCAGAGAAGACCCGGGTCGCCGTCGTGTTCGGCGGCGGCAGCACCGAGCACGCCATGTCCAGCGTCGGCGCCGCCGACCTCCTCGACGCCCTCGACACCGACGAGTTCGAGATCGTGCCGATCGGGGTGACCCGGGAGGGTCGCTGGGTGCTCGGCGCGGCGGCGGGCTCCTCGCCGGCGTCCACGGATCTGGTGCCAGCCGGCGCCGCCGTCACCGTGGTCGACGCCCGCGACGGGGTGGCCCGGCTCGGCGGCGTCGACGTGGTGTTCCCCGTCCTGCAGGGCGTCTTCGGCGAGGAGGGCACGATCCAGGGCCTTCTCGAGATGGCGGACCTGCCCTACGTCGGCTCCGGCGTGCTCGCCGCGTCGGTGGCGATGGACCACGACTTCCTGCGCAAGCTGGCCGTGGCGTCGGGGCTGCCCGTCGCGCCCTACGTGGTGCTCAGGGACTCCTCGGACGTCGCCGGTGCCGACCGGGAGCGGCTCGGGCTGCCCGTCGTCGTCCGGCCCGCCCGCGGTGCCGGTGGCATGACGGAGATCACCGACTGGGCCGAGCTGCCCGCCGCGGTCGCCGCGGCCCGCGCCGTCGACGCGAAGGTGGTCGTCGCCGCCGCCCCCGCCGGCCGCAAGGTCACCGTCGGCGTCCTCGACACCTCGGGGCAGCCCGAGTCCAGCGTGCCCGGCGAGATCGTCGACGGCCGGGTGACCGCGCCGGCCGACCTCGACCGTGCCGTCGAGCGCCGCACCCGCGACCTCGCCGTGGAGGCGTTCGTCACCCTCGACTGCGCCGGGCTGGCCATGGTCGAGTGCACGGTCACCTCCGGCGGCGACGTCCTGTTCGACCGGATCGACACCATGCCCGGCTTCGACCCCGGAGCGGCGTTTCCCGTGGTGTGGCAGGCCAGCGGCGTCGCGTACACCACCCTGATCACGCAACTGGTCAAGGCGGCGGTGCGGCGTGGGACGGGCCTGCACTGACCTGAGTCGGGCGCTCAGCAGTGCGTCGTGCCCGGGTCCTCGTAGGGCACCGTCTCGGTGATCGGCGCCGACAGGTGTGACAGCCACGAACCGTCGGCCTTCTTCGGCACCACGACCCGCAGCGGGACCTGGCGGTCGATCGTCGTCCAGACGGTCTCCTGCTTGTGCTCCTCCGGATACCAGCAGACGCCGGAGACGCCCAGCAGCTGGGCGTCGCGCGGGACCGCCCGCTTACCGACCGTGCCGCAGGACAGCACGATCGCCGGGTCGCCGAAGGCCACGTGCTGCTCGGTGCCGGCGCTGACCGGACGCCGGTGCAGCCCGCCGAGGGTCTCCGGCATGCGTGCCACAAGCGCACGGCAGACCACCGTCGTGGCCTCGTCCATGGCCACGGCGTCGGTGCGGACGGTGCCGGTGGCCTCCGCCTTGGGGAAGCCGCCGAGCAGCCAGAACGCCAGGACGCCGACCAGCAGCGCGACGGGGATCGCGGCGACGGTGGCGATCCTGGCGGGGCTCTTCGCCGTCATCTATAAGTGCACCACCGAGCACGTCAGCGTGCGGGTGATGCCGGGCACCAACTGCACGTTGCTGACGATCAGTTTGCCCAGCTCGTCGACGCTGCGCGCCTCCGTGAGCACCACCACGTCATACGGCCCCGTGACCGCGTCCACCCGGACGACCCCGGTCAGCTCCTGGATGGCGGTCGCCACATCGCGTGCCTTGCCGACCTCTGTTTGGATCAGGATGTATGCCTGTACCACGACACGACTCCTTCCTGCGCCGCGCGAGCGCTGATCAGCGCTGAACCTACCGCACCATGGGATACAGCGGACCAGCAGCCGTGCGTGATCGTGCCACAACACGCTGCGTTACCCGCAACATCGCGCATTCAATGTTCAGCTTTCTGTTTGCTTTGGAGGACGGGTGACCGTTGCAACCGCCGGGGAGTTCGGGCTCATCTCACGGGTGACGGCCCGGCTCGGGGCGCCCTCGCCCGTGGTCCTGCTGGGGCCCGGCGACGACGCGGCCCTGGTCGCGGCGCCTGACGGCCGGGTCCTGGCCAGCACCGACGTGCTCGTGGACGGCCGGCACTTCCGCCGCGACTGGTCCTCCGCCCGCGACATCGGCCACCGCGCCGCCGCCGCCAACCTCGCCGACATCGCCGCCATGGGGGCCCGGCCGACGGCGCTGCTCGTCGCGCTCTGTACCCCTGCGAACCTGGAGATCACCTGGGCGGAGGAGCTCGCGGACGGTCTCGCCGCGGAGGCGGGCAAGGTCGGCGCGGTCGTCGTCGGCGGCGACATGTCCGCGAGCCCGACCCTGACCATCGCGGTGACGGCCCTGGGCCACCTGGAGGGCCGCGATCCCCTGGTGCGCACCGGCGCCCGCCCCGGCGACGTGGTCGCGGTGTGCGGCCGGATCGGGTACGCGGCAGCCGGGTACACCATCCTCTCCCGCGGCTTCCGCTCCCCGAAGCTGCTGGTGGAGGCGCACCGCCGGCCGCAGGTGCCGTACGCCGCCGGTCCGTCCGGCGCCCTCCTCGGCGCCACCTCCATGATCGACGTCTCCGACGGCCTGCTCGCCGACCTGGGCCACATCGCGACCGCCAGCGGCGTCGGGATCGACCTGCGCCGGTCCGCGTTCGTCGTGCCCGAGCAGATGCGTGACGCGGCGACGGCGCTCGGCGTCGACCCGTACGGCTGGATCCTCGCCGGCGGGGACGACCACGCGCTCGCCGCCACCTTCCCGTCGTCCGTGGAGCTTCCCGACGACTGGCGCGTCATCGGCGAGGTCCTACCGGCCAGCCTGTTCACCGCCGGTGACGGCGTGACCGTCGACGGTAGGCGGTACGCCGGTGGAGCCCCAGGCTGGGACCACTTCCGGTAACGAGTGATCGCTTCTATACCCTTTACGCGTGACTGAGCTCGACATTCGACTGACCCGCTACGGCTCGCGGGTCGCCACCGAACTCATCAGTGCCACGCTCGCCGACCTGAGCGTGCGCTACGGCGGATCGGGGGACACCACCCCCATCGAGCCCGGTGACTTCGACCCGCCGCTGGGCGGCTTCTTCGTCGCGTACGTCGACCACGCGCCGGCGGGGTGCTGCGGCTGGCGGACCTTCGCCGAGGACGAGAGCACCGCAGAGCTCAAGCGGCTCTACGTGGACCCGGCGTTCCGCGGGCTCGGCCTGGCCCGGCGGCTGATCACGGCGGTCGAGGACTCGGCCCGCGCGGCCGGGCGGAAGCGGGTCTGGCTGGAGACCGGCACGGCGCAGCCGGAGGCGATGGCCCTGTACGAGTCGGCCGGCTACGCGCTGATCCCCGACTTCGGGCACTACAAGGGCTATCCGAGCGTGCGGTCGTTCGGGCGGTCGCTGTAGCGCGTTGAAAAAGGCCCCGCCGATGGCGGGGCCTTTTTGCTGCTGGTGCTGTGCTTGTGGTGCTCTTGCTGCTGGTGCAGGCGATCAGCCGCGAACGACCTTGCCGGCCTTGAGGCAGGAGGTGCATGCCTGCACCTTCCGCGTGGTGCCGCCACCGGCCGGGGTGCGCACCGTCTGAATGTTGGGGTTCCAACGGCGGTTGGTCCGCCGGTGCGAGTGGGACACGTTGTGGCCGAAGCCCGGTCCCTTGCCGCAGACGTCGCACACGCTAGCCACGGGGATCTCCTGGGATTGATTGCGTCTCGGGCTGGACCCCTCCACCGGCCGGGCCGGGGGCGGGCTCCAGGTGTCGCCGACCGGTCGACCGGCGGGCAACCCCGCAAGGTTACCTGATGAGCCCCGCTGACTCCCAATCGGGCCTTGCCGGGGTCGCTTTCCTGGGGCTCGGGTGGTGAGCGGGGAAATTGTCGGTGGTCGCCGATAGGCTCGGCGCGTGCCAGTGAATGTCGATGCTGCTGCTGTTCGCCGGTGGTGTGCCGCCGGCCTCGACGCGCTGCGCCGGCACCGGTCCGAGATCGACGCCCTCAACGTCTATCCCGTGCCTGACGGCGACACGGGGACCAACCTGGCGTTGACCATGTCCGCCGCCACGGCTGCCGTGGAGGCCGCGCCCGGCTCCTCCAGCGCCGGGGAGCTGCTCGCGGTTGCGGCGAGGGGCGCGCTGCTGGGCGCCCGGGGCAATTCGGGCATCATCCTGGCCCAGCTGCTCAAGGGCCTCGCCACGTCCCTGGCCTCGACGCGGGCGATCGGGCCGGCCGAGCTGGCGGCGGCGCTGGAGCGGGCCGCGGCGTCGGCGTATGCGGCGGTGGCGGCCCCCGTGGAGGGCACGGTCCTGTCGGTGGCGTCGGCCGCGGCCCGGGCGGCTGCCGGCGCGTCGTCGCGGGTCTCGGCCGGCGGGTCGAGCGGTCCCGGCGGTGAGCCGTTGTCGGCCGGCGGTGAGCCGTCCGCGGCGGGTGGGTCGTCGCCTGGGGTCGGTGGCGGGTCGCCGGGGGCCGGGGGTGGGTCGCGGGGTTCCGGTGGATCATTGCGGGGTTCCGGGGGTGAGCTGGTGGGGTCCGGCGGGTTGTCGGCGCGGGTCGGTGGCGAGGCGGCGGGTTCCGGTGGGTCGTCGCGGGATTCCGGCGGTGAGCTGGTGGGCTCCGGGGCGTCGTCTGCGGGGTTCGGTGGTGAGCTGGGGAGCGTCGGCGGGTTGCCGGGGGGCGGTAGTGAGCCGGCGGGTTCCGGTGGGTCGTTGTCGGGGGTTGATGGTGAGGCGGCGGGTTCCGGTGGGTCGTTGTCGGGGGGCGGTGGTGAGGCGGCGGGCTCCGGTGGGTCGTCGGCGGGCTCCGCGGCCGGGGCGGCGTCGGTTGGTGCTGGCGGGGCGTTGTGGGAGCTCGGGGGCGGGGCGGGTCGGGGCGGAGTGGTGGAGGTGGCGCGGGCGGCGGCGGAAGGGGCCCGGGTGGCTCTCGCGCGCACGCCTGAGCAGCTGCCGGCGCTGGCCAGGGCGGGGGTGGTCGACGCCGGGGGGCGCGGGCTGGTGGTGCTGCTGGAGGCGTTCGTGACCTCGCTGACGGGGGAGACGCCGCCGGTTCCGGTCGACGTGCCGGCCCGGGTCGCCGATCCAGGTGGGGTGATGGAGCGTGAGGCGGGGTCGGTCGAGTTCGGCTATGAGGTGCAGTTCCTGCTGGACGCCCCGGCCGCCGCGATCGAGCCGCTGCGGGAGGTGCTGGGCGCCCTCGGTGACTCGCTGGTCGTCGTCGGTGACGAGCCGACCTGGCACGTGCACGTCCACGTCAACGACGTCGGGGCGGCGATCGAGGCCGGGATCGTGGCGGGGCGGCCCAGCAGGATCACCGTGACGCGGTTCGCCGAGCAGATCGCTGAGCGGCGGTCGGCCGACGCGGCAGCGCCGTCCGGTCCGGTGGGCGCGATCGGGTCGGAGGGCACCGTCCGTACGCCGGCCGCGACCGAAAACGAGAGTGCCGGCTCGGGGATCGTCGTCGTGTGCACCGGGCGAGGGCTCGCTGAGCTGCTCGCGGCCGAGGGGGCCACGGTGGTGACCGGGACGCCGTCGATGGCGGAGGTGCTCGCGGCGATCCGGGCGACGGGCGCGGGCAGGGTGGTCGTCCTGCCCAACGACGCCAACGTCCTCGCCGTCGCCACGGCGGCTGCGGCCGAGGCCAGGACGGCCGGGATCCGGGCGGGTGTCGTGCCGACCCGGTCGCCGGTGCAGGCGCTGGCGGCGATGGCGGTGCGGGACACCGGGCGCAGGTTCGAGGACGACGTGATCGCGATGGCGGAGGCCGCGGCCCGGTGCAGGTCGGCGGAGCTGACGGTCGCGGCCCGGGAGGCGCTCACCGTCGCCGGGCGGTGCCAGCTCGGTGACGTGCTCGCCATCGTCGACGGGGAGGTCAACCTCATCGGGCAGGACCTGGAGCGCACCGCGTGCCTGCTGCTCGACCGGATGCTGCTGGCCGGCGGGGAGCTGGTCACCCTCATCGCGGGGCAGGGGGCGCCGCCGGGGCTGGGGGAGACGCTGCGGCGGCATGTCGCGGGGGCGTGGCCGTTCGTCGAGGTGCAGTGCTATGAGGGAGACCAGCCGCACTATCCGCTGCTGGTCGGGGTGGAGTGAGACCGGTGACCGAGATCGACCTGACCACGCCGCTGCAGAAGGTGATCGGCAACGGCGCGAAGCTGCTCGCCGACAGCCTCAACCTGCACACCGTGGGTGACCTCGTGTATCACTTCCCGCGGCGGTACGAGGAACGCGGCGAGCACACCGACATCCGGTCCCTGGAGATGGACACCGAGGTCACGGTGTTCGGGCAGGTGAAGCGGGTGTCGTCGCGGACGTTCGTGCAGCAGCGGGGCAAGACCGCCGGCAAGCGCGGGTCGCTGCTGGAGGTCGTCGTCGGCGACGACAGCGGCGGCGAGCTGAGCGTGACGTTCTTCAACCAGCCGTGGCGGGAGTCGCAGCTGCGGCCCGGGCGGTGGGGGCTGTTCTCCGGCAAGGTCGGCCGGTTCCAGAGCAAGCTGCAGCTCAACCAGCCCGACTACATCCTGCTCGACGGCGCCGAGGGGGAGGAGAGCGTCGAGGAGTTCGCGGGCGCGATCATCCCGGTGTATCCGGCGACGGCGAAGGTGCCGACGTGGCGGATCGCGGCCGCCGTGCGCACCGTGCTGGACGTGCTGCCGCCCACGCCGGACCCCGTGCCGGCGACGGTGCGCGCCAAGCGGAAGCTCTCGTCCCTCGACAAGGCCCTCCGCGAGATCCACCGGCCGGAGTCCCGCGAGTCGCTGCACTTCGCCAGGCGCCGGCTGAAGTGGGACGAGGCGTTCGCGCTCCAGCTGACCCTGGTGCAGCGCAAGCACCGCGCCGCCGACTGGCCCGCCCGGGCCCGGCCGCTGCGCGACGACGGGCTGCTGGCGACGTTCGACGGGCTGTTGCCGTATGAGCTGACCCGCGGCCAGCGTGACGTCGGCAACGAGATCGCGGCCGACCTGGCCCGCCCCCATCCGATGCACCGGCTCCTGCAGGGCGAGGTCGGCTCCGGCAAGACCGTCTGCGCCCTGCGGGCCATGCTGCAGGTCGTCGACGCCGGCGGGCAGGCCGCGATGCTCGCCCCGACCGAGGTCCTCGCCGCCCAGCACCACCGCAACGTGATCAACCTGCTCGGCGGCATGGCCCGCGCCGGCGAGCTCGACGCCGCCCCCGACGCGACCCGGGTCGCGCTGCTGACCGGCTCGCTCGGCGCCGCCGCCAAGCGCAAGGTCCTGGAGGAGATCGGCTCCGGCGCCGCGGGCATCATCGTCGGCACGCACGCGCTGCTGTACGAGGGGGTCGCGTTCAAGGACCTGGGCCTCATCGTCGTCGACGAGCAGCACCGCTTCGGCGTCGAGCAGCGCGACGCGTTGCGCGCCAAGGCCGACCAGCCGCCGCACGTGCTGGTCATGACGGCGACGCCGATCCCGCGCACCGTGGCGATGACGGTCTTCGGCGACCTGGAGACCTCGGTGCTCAGCCAGCTGCCCAACGGCCGCTCCCCGATCGCCTCGCACGTCGTGCCGGCCACGGACAAGCCCGCGTTCCTGGACCGGGCGTGGCGCCGCATCCGCGAGGAGGTGGCGGCCGGCCACCAGGCGTATATCGTCTGCCCCCGCATCGGCGACGCCAAGTCCGACGGCGAGGACCTGGCCCTCGCACCCGGCGACGACGACCGCCGGGCGCCGCTGGCCGTGCTCGACGTCGCGCCGCAGCTGGCGGAGGGCCCGCTGCACGGCCTGCGGATCGGCATCCTGCACGGCCGCCTGCCCGCCGACGAGAAGGACGCGGTCATGCGCTCGTTCGCCGCCGGCGACCTGGACGTGCTGGTCGCCACCACGGTCATCGAGGTCGGCGTCGACGTCCCCAACTCGACCGTCATGATGATCCTCGACGCGGACCGCTTCGGCGTCTCCCAGCTGCACCAGCTCCGCGGCCGGGTCGGCCGGGGCAGCGCCGCCGGCCTGTGCCTCCTCGTCACCGAGTCCGTCGAGGGCACCCCGGCCCGCACCCGCCTGGACGCGGTGGCCTCCACGACGGACGGCTTCAAGCTCGCCGAGCTCGACCTCGAGCAACGCCGCGAGGGCGACGTCCTGGGCGCCACCCAGTCCGGCCGCCGCTCCCACCTGAAGCTCCTGTCGCTGCTCCGCGACGCCGAACTGATCGGCGACGCCCGCGCCGAGGCGTTCGAGCTGCTGGAGGACGACCGCGAGCTGACCCGCCACCCCGGCCTCGCCGCCACCGTCACCCAACTCGTCGACGAGGAGCGCGCCGAGTACCTCGAGAAGGGCTGACCCGCCCCTGCCCGCTCCCGCCGGAGCGGGGTGATCGGACGGTCGGGCCCGTGCCCCACCAGCCGACCACGCCGTCGCGAGCCTCCGGTGTCCGTGGCCGGCCCTCCGCTCGCGGTGTGGGTGGCGAGGTGTGCGTCCGGGGAGGGCGTGGCGGCGCGGTAGCTGTGGTGGTTGTGCCGGGGCGTTTGGGGCGTTTGGGGCGTTTGGGGCGTGGCGGGCTGTGGTTGTGGTCGGTGGCGTGCCTGCGATGTCCGTGGCGGGTGTGCTCGGGGGCGTGGTGGGGCTGCTCTGCAGTGCCCGAGCCGCCATGCGTCTGCGGTGTCTATGGCCGGCCTGCGCGTGCGGTGCTGGTGGCGGGGTGTCCGGGCAGGGATGACGGGGGCTGCGACTGCGATGCCCGGGCCGGTGCTGAGCCATGTGGTGTCGGCGAGGGCATCCGGGGTTGTGTCTGCGGTGCTCGTGGCCGGGCCTGTGCTTGCAGTAGCAGGGTGCGTCCGGGGACGGCGTGGCACAGGGGCGGGTCTGCCAGGGTCTGGATCTGCCGCCAGAATGGTCTGCCGAACGTGTGGGTGAGGCAGACGGTCGGGACCGCGCCGGTGGCGGTGCGGTGCTGTGGCCTCATCAGCGGCCATCCACATTGTGGTCCGGTACTTGGGCTCAGGTGGCCGCCGTGGACCGGGCCGGTCGGATCGGCGTGGTCGGGGTGGCTGTAGACGTTGGTCAATGCCCGGATCTGTGGCTTTTGGGAAATTGACGTTGCGCGATCCACCCACGAAATGATCTTCAAAGTGTGGGTGGATCGCGCGGTGTCTATGGAGGGAATGGGGCAATTCGGGGTATTGATCGACGTTTTTGTGGGGGCGGGTCAGGCGGCGTGGCGGCCGCGGTGGGGGCGGCGGCTGAGGAGGATCAGGCCGCCGCCGAACGCGATCATGAAGATGGCGGCGCCGCCGAGGACGGTGGCGTTGGAGCCGGTGACCGGGAGGCTGCTCGAGGTGGCGGGGGTGGTCGTGGTCGGGGTCACGGTGTTGCCGTTGCCGTTGCCGTTGCCGTTGCCGTTGCCGTTGCCGTTGGTGGGGGTGATCTCGGTGACGGTCTCGACCGGGTTGTTCGTCTGCGGGGCTGAGGTGGACGGGGATGCGGTCGGGAAGGTGGAGGTCGTCGCGGTGGGGGACGGTGTGGCCGGAGCGGTGGTGGTCTCGGACCCCGACGGTGAGGTGGGGGTCGACGTCGACGCGGAGGGTGTGGCGGTGGCCGGATCCGACGCGGTCGCCGAGGGGGCGACGGATGCCGGCGGAGAAGTGGGGATTGGAGCGGACGCCGACGGGGAGACGGACTCTGAGGTGGAAGGCGATGTGGTGGTCGGCTCGGAGGTGGACGGAGAGGTCGACGGGGAAGCGGAGGGGGAGGCGGACGGCGAGGTGGAGGGAGAGACGGACGGGGAGGTGGTGGGGGTGTCGCAGGAGGACGGGGCGGTCCAGGTGGCGGTCACCGTCTTGAACGTGTTGTCGCGGACCGTCACCTGCTTGGCGGCCACCGGCACGTCGCGGGTCGTGCCCGGGGCGACCCGGACGAGGCCGCCGGGGAGGTCGAAGACGGCGTCCACGTCGGCGGTGGGGGAGTTGGCGAGGTGGGCGGTCAGGGTGCCGTCGCAGTCGGCGGTGAAGGTCGCGGCCGGCTGGGGGGTGCAGGTCGTGGTGCCGCCGTTGTACCAGGCGCGCACGCCCGCCGAGCGGCTGCCGGGAGCGGCGGTGTCGCCGAGCTTCGTCGTGCCGTAGCGGGGGCCGCCGTCGACGATGGGGTTGATCACATTGGTGCCGAAGACGGTGTCGACCTGGGTGTAGCAGCCGGGGACGTCGACGCGGAGGGTGATCGACGGTGTGGTGGCGGTGATCGCGGCGGTGTCGGTGGCGTAGACGAACTGCGGGTTGCCGAAGGACTTCGACGGGGCGGTGTAGGAGACGAGCGTGAAGGCCTGCCGTTCGCCGGAGCACAGGGCAGCGGTCGAGGTGATCGTCGCGGTGCCGGCCGGGCCGTCGAACGTGTGCCGGTAGGTGGCCGAGGACGCCGGGGTGCAGGACGTGCCGGAGATGGCCGACGAGGCGAACGCGGTGCCGGCGAAGGCGCCGCCGAACAGCAGCGTGCTACCGAAAACGAGCAGGGTCTTACGCAAGACGTGCCCCCAACATCGCAATTCTGGGGGCGGTCTCACCACTGACTCCCCGGGCCGCAAAGCGGTGACCGATTGTGCTCGGCCCGGATCTACGTCTCCCCAATTCATGGGTAGTCGTGACGTTTTGTCGCGACTGCAATCAGCGTAAGATCAGCTACGCAACGCTGAAAAGCCCTGCTGGACGGCACATCACTCTCCGTGATCAAGCACGCAGAGTAGTCATGCCGGATTGAATCGCAGTACACAATGAAAAATCGGAAAAGTCCGAATTGGGAGTGGCGCGGGTCACGTCGACGGCGAGCCTAGGCTGGACGGC
This sequence comes from Dactylosporangium sp. NPDC050588, assembly GCF_040654975.1. Lineage (NCBI taxonomy): Bacteria > Bacillati > Actinomycetota > Actinomycetes > Micromonosporales > Micromonosporaceae > Dactylosporangium > Dactylosporangium sp. NPDC050588. Next base: position 25,512 of record NZ_JBFAJA010000009.1, read on the forward strand.
GTGACACGCATCGTGGCCGGCGCGCTCGGCGGCCGGCGCCTGACGGTCCCCGCGGGGCAGGGGACCCGGCCGACCTCCGACCGGGTCCGGGAGGCCCTCTTCAGCAGCCTGGAGGCCATGGTCGACCTCGACGGGTCCCGGTTCGCCGACCTGTACGCGGGATCCGGCGCCGTCGGGTTCGAGGCGTGCTCGCGCGGCGCCGCCCACGTGCTGCTCGCCGAGAGTGACGCCAAGGCCGCCAGGATCGTGCGGGCCAACATCGCCACCCTCGGCGTCGGCGGCACCGTGAAGCTGGTCGCGGACAAGGTCGAGCGGCTGCTCCAGCAGGAGCCCGACGAGCGCTACGACGTGGTGTTCGTCGACCCGCCGTACGCCGTGACCGACGAGAAGGTGGGTGCGGTCCTGGACGCGCTGGTCGCGCGATGGCTCGCTGCCAGCGCTGTCGTGGTGGTCGAGCGCAGCAGCCGCGGCGCCCCGATGCGCTGGCCCGAGGGCCTGCGGCAGCGCGCCGAGCGGCGCTACGGGGAGACGACGCTGTGGTATGCGGAACGCGAGCCGGGCACGTGAAGCGGGCGGCCGGGCGGCTTTGGTACGGTCCCCGCTCATGAGGCTTGGGCTGGTGCAATGAGGCGCGCGGTGTGTCCGGGTTCGTTCGATCCGGTGACCAACGGACATCTGGACATCGTCGGACGCGCGTCGAAGATGTTCGATGAGGTCGTCGTCGCCGTGCTGATCAATACGAGCAAGGCGGGGCTGTTCACGGTCGAGGAGCGGCAGGAGATGCTCGCGGAGGTGACGGCGCCGTACACCAACGTGCGGGTCGACGTCTTCCAAGGGCTGCTGGTCGACTTCTGCCGGGCCAACGACGTCAGCGCGATCGTCAAGGGCGTGCGGGTCGCCGGTGACTTCGACTACGAGCTGCAGATGGCCCAGATGAACTACGGGCTCGGCGCCATCGAGACGCTCTTCATGCCGACCAACCCGAAGTACTCATTCGTCTCGTCGAGCCTCATCAAAGAGGTCGCGAAATGGGGCGGCGACGTTTCGCCGCATGTGCCCGACCTTGTGGCAAACCGGCTGCGCGAGCGGCTCGCGAAACCCGGAAACTGAAAGCTTTCCGTGTGGCGATGGAGCGGCATCATGGTTTGGGCCGCATGATGGTGTCGTTGTTTGCCGTGGGGACAGGGAGTGACCGCAAGTGGATCCGCTCGAGAGCATCGACCAGATCATCGCGCTGGTCGAGGGTGCACGGTCGGCACCGATGTCGCGGAGCAACTTCGTGGCCGACCGCGCCGAGATGATCAACCTGCTCGACCAGCTGCGCGCCGACCTGCCGGGTGAGCTTCGGCGTGCCACCGCGCTGCTCGACGAGCGGGACAAGATCGTCGACGCGGGGCGCCGCGAGGCCGAGCGGATCATCACCGAGGCGGAGCAGGAGCACAACCGGCTCGTGTCGATCAACGAGATCGTCGTCTCCGCCGAGCACGAGGCGTCTCGCATGATCAACGAGGCGCGGGCCGAGACCCAGCGGCTCCGCGACGAGGTCGACGACTATGTCGACACGGCCCTCGCCAACTTCGAGCAGTTCCTCACCCGATCGCTCGCCTCGATCGAGCGTGGCCGCGACAAGATGCACGCGCTGCGCGAGATAGGCTCTTTCACACCGTCCGGCGACGACGACCGGCCGCTGCCTTTCTGACCCGACGGGCAGGGGCGATTCGACGGGAGATCTGCCGCTCGGGTAGCCTTGTCCGTCGGCCCTGCCTGGCCGGAGTCTGAAGATGCCACATCAACCGCACCCGCAACTGGATCCCCGGAAGCCGCTGGTCCTCGAGACGAGAGACCTGCCGCGACGACCGGGCGCTCTTCATGCGGTGTCGCGCCAAGTGCCGGCACCCGAGGACCTCGGTCTGGAGCTGATCGGCGTGCCTGCGGGCGCCGAGCTCGACCTCCAGCTGCGGATGGAGTCGGTGTCAGAAGGCGTTCTCGTCTCCGGCACCGTCACCGGCCCGCTGGTGGGCGAGTGCGGACGCTGCCTGCGCCCGATCAGCGACACGTTGGAAGTCCCGATCCAAGAGTTCTATGCCTATGAGCACAGCACCACGGACGAGACGACCGACGAGGACGAGGTCGGAAGGCTGCAGGGCGACCTGATCGACCTGGAGCCGGCACTGCGGGACGCGGTGGTGCTCTCCCTGACCGCCAATCCCGTGTGCCGTGAAGACTGCCCAGGGCTGTGCCCCGACTGCGGGGTGCCGCTGGATGAGTTGCCCGCCGGCCACGGCCACGAGCAGCTCGACCCGCGCTGGGCCGCCCTGACCCAGATCCAGCACTCAGAGGAGTAAGACCCGTGGCCGTTCCCAAGCGGAAGATGTCGCGCAGCAACACCCGGTCGCGCCGGAGCCAGTGGAAAGCCGTCGCGGTGCAGACGCAGCCGTGCCCGCAGTGCCGCTCTCCGAAGCTGCCTCACGCTGCGTGCTCGGTCTGCGGCACGTACAACGGCCGTCAGGTCATCGAGGTCTGATTTCCGGATCCGGGTGACGCGATCCGACAGGTCGCCGCACGGCGGGCAGCCCCCGTCCGGCACCGCGCGGATCGCCGTCGACCTCCTCGGCGGGGACAGTGCTCCCGCCGTCGTGGTTGACGGCGCTCTGCGCGCGTGCAGCGCCGATCCAGACCTGCATCTGCTCCTCGTAGGGCCGCGCGAGTCGGCCGACGAGGTCATCGGCGCGCTCGCGGTCCATGACCGCGAGCGCGTCAGCGTCAGCGTGGTCGACCGCACCGTCGGCATGGGCGACGCCCCGATGCGCCACGTCAGGCGGGAGTCCACCGTGCGCGCCGCGGCGGAGGCCGTCTACGCCGGCCGCGCCGACGCGATGGTCTCCGCCGGATCCAGCGGCGCCGCCGTCGCCGCGTCGGCCCACGTGCTGGGGCGGCTCCGCGGTGTACGACGCCCCGGCCTCGCCGCGCACGTGCCCACCCCGCACGGCCCGGTGCTGCTGCTCGACGTGGGCGTGACGATCGACGGCACGATGCTGGAGCTCGTCCAGCACGCGGTCCTCGGCGCCGCCTACGCCAAGGTGGCCCTCGGCGTGACCGACCCGCGCGTCGGGCTGCTGTCCATCGGCAGCGAGCCCGGAAAGGGCGACCGGCTCCGCCGGGCCGTCGCCGTCGCGCTGTCCGACACCGTCCTGCCCGCCGGCGGGCGCTACATCGGCCTCGTCGAGGGCCACGACGTGCCCCGCGGAGGCCCGGCCGACGTGATCGTCACCGACGGTTTCACCGGCAACATCCTGCTCAAGGGCATCGAAGGTGCGACGGCCGCCAGTACAGTCGCCGCACACCGCACAGAAGCGGTCGAAGCGCCACATGTGGCAGCCGCCAGCAAAGGCGCCGCACTGCTCGGCGTCGCCGGCGCCGTCGTGGTCTGCCACGGCTCCGCCGACGGTCCCGACATCGCCTCCGGCATCGCCCTCGCCGCGCGCCTGCACCGCGAGCGGATCATCCCCGCGGTCGCCGGGCTCGCCGACGAACTGCTGACCGAACTCTCCTCGGCCGGCGGCCTCACCATCCGTGACGCATTGGGAGAGCGCTCGTGAAAAACCCGACCCCACTCGAGTCCGCCTTCGAGGTGGATTTCGACCCCGACATGCTCCGCAGGGCGCTCACGCACCGCTCGTACGCCTACGAGAACGGCGGCCTGCCCACCAACGAGCGGCTCGAGTTCCTCGGCGACGCCGTGCTCGGCGTGGTGATCACCACCGCGCTGTTCAAGAACCACCCCGACCTCGCCGAGGGCCAGCTGGCGAAGCTGCGCGCGAGCGTGGTCAACATGCGTGCCCTCGCCGACGTCGCCCGCCGGCTCGGCCCCGAGGGCATCGGCCCGTTCCTGCTGCTCGGCAAGGGCGAGGAGGCGACCGGCGGGCGCAACAAGGCCAGCATCCTCGCCGACACGCTCGAGGCGCTCATCGGCGCGATCTACCTCCAGTACGGCCTGGACACCGCCGCCACGGTGATCCACAAGCTGTTCGACGAGCTGATGGCCGAGGCCGCGCTGCGCGGCGCCGGCCTTGACTGGAAGACCAGCCTCCAGGAGCTCACCGCCGGTCGCGGCCTCGGCGTCCCCGAGTACCGCATCGACGAGGAGGGCCCCGACCACGCCAAGCGGTTCACCGCCTGGGTGATCGTCGCCAAGCGCCGCTACGGCGGCGCGCAGGGCGGCAGCAAGAAGGAAGCTGAGCAGCGGGCCGCCGAGGCAGCCTGGCGGGAGCTGTCGGCGCGGCCCCCGGAGCCCCCCCGGGGCGCTGAAGGGTGACGATGACCGCGGTGACTGAGGTGGCGCGGCGGCCGAGAACACAGTTCCTGTGGGCTCTGCCGCTGGCGGTGTACGCGCTGAGCCGTCTTGTCCAGCTGCTGCTGGTCTGGTGGATGGCCGACAACGGCGAGGTCCGCAGCCGGTTGCTCGCGTGGGACGGCGGGCACTTCGTCCGGCTCGCCGAGGAGGGGTACCCGACCGGGTACAGCTACACCGCCGAGGGCCAGCTCACGGGCAACGGCCTGGCGTTCTTCCCCGGCTACCCGATGCTGGTCCGCATCGTGCACCTGGTGACCGGCCTCGAGGTCGGCACCGCCGCGATCACGGTCGCGTGGATCGCCGGCGCGTTCGCCGCGATCCTCGTGTGCGCGCTGGGCACCCGCCTCTACGACGAGCGGGTCGGCGTGGCCCTGACCGCGCTCTTCTGCACCCAGCCGATGTCGATGGCGCTGTCCATGGCGTACTCGGAGGCGCTGTTCGTCGCGATGGTCGCCGGCATGTTCCTGTTCGCGCACCGCGGCGATTGGCTCTTCGCCGGCCTCTTCGGCCTCGGTGCGGCGCTGTCCCGGCCGACCGGTGCCGCCGCCGCGCTCGGCCTGGCGGTCGCCGCCGCGATGGCCGTGTACCGGATCCACAAGTCTGACAAATCGGATTTGTCGGATAATCCTCCTATCTGGCATCCGGTGCTCGCGGCCGCTGTCGCCCTCGCGGGGGTGCCCGGCTACCTGCTGTGGGTCGGCATGCGGGTCGGCGACCTCGGCGCGTGGTTCGACATCCAGACCGCTGGCTGGGGCACCACGTTCGACTACGGCACGTCCACCTTCAACTTCGTGCGCGACGCGTTGCGTACCGGCGAGGGCTGGATCCAGGTGAGCATCGCCTGGATGGTCATCGGGGTCGTCGCGCTGGCCGCCATCGCGGTGGCGCAGAGGGTGTGGCCGCCGCTGCTCGTGTACGGCCTGATCGCGCTGGTCCTGGTCCTCGGCCAGGGCGGCTACTACCACTCGAAGCCGCGGCTGCTGGTCCCCGTGCTGGTGATCCTGGTCCCGCCGGCGATCGCACTCGGACGGGCGAAGCCGCGGACGGCGGCGCTAGTGTTGTCGGGCTGCGCGGCGTTCGGGCTGTGGTACGGGTCCTACCTGATCACCGTCTGGCACTACGCCATCTGATCTTTCTTGTTGCCCCTTGGGGCTTTCGTCGCATTGGAGCATGATGCCCGAGTTGCCCGAGGTCGAGACCGTCCGTCGCGGCCTCGACAAGTGGGTCTCCGGCCGGCGCATCGCCACCGTCGAGGTGCTGCACCCGCGCGCGATCCGCCGCCACCTGCCCGGCGCCGTCCACTTCGCCGACGTCCTCGCCGGCCGCCGCGTCGGCGCGGTCCAGCGCCGCGGCAAGTACCTCTGGCTGCCGCTCGACGACGAGGACGCGCTCGTCGGCCACCTCGGCATGTCGGGCCAGCTGCTCATGCAGCCGGTCGAGGCACCCGCGGAGGTGCACCTGCGGGTCCGGTTCACGTTCGACGACGACGGCCCCGAGCTGCGCTTCGTCGACCAGCGCACCTTCGGCGGCCTCGCGGTCTCCGCCGGCGGCGCGGTGCTACCCGTGGAGCTCACCCACATCGCGCTCGACCCGGTCGACCCGTCCTTCTCCGACGAGGCGTTCGTGGAGAACCTGCGCCGCCGCCGTACCGACGTCAAGCGCGCGCTGCTCGACCAGACCCTGATCTCCGGCGTCGGCAACATCTACGCCGACGAGGCACTCTGGCGCGCGAAGCTGCACGGCGCCCGCCCGACCGACCAGATCTCCCGCCCCGCCGTACGCCGCCTGCTCGGCCACGTCCGCGACGTCCTCAACGAGGCGATCGTCCAGGGCGGCACCAGCTTCGACGCGCTCTACGTCAACGTCAACGGCGAGAGCGGCTACTTCGACCGCTCCCTCAACGCATACGGCCGCGAGGGCCTGCCCTGCCCCCGCTGCGGCACCCCGATCCGCCGCGAGTCGTTCATGAACCGCTCGTCCTTCTCCTGTCCCCGCTGCCAGCCCCGCCCCCGTGCCGTCGCGTCAGCGCTCACGGCGCTGACCCTGCGTCAGCGTTCACCCCGCTCACCGCGCTGACCCTGCGTCAGCGTTCACCCCGCTCACCGCGCTGACCCTGCGTCAGCGTTCACCCCGCTCGCCGCGCCGACCCCGCGTCAGCGCGCACCCTGGCTGACGACGTGTCAGTGCTCACGCCGCTCGCCGCGCCGACCCCGCGTCAGCGCGCACCCTGGCTGACGACGCGTCAGCGCGCACCCTGGCTGACGACGCGTCAGCGTTCACTCCGCTCGCCGCGCCGACGCCGCGTCAGCGCTCACCCCGGCTGACGACGTTTCAGCGCTCACCCCGCGTCCGCGTCCGCGTTCGCTCCGCTGACCCCGCGTCAGCGTTCACTCCGCTAACCACGTGTCGGATCTTGGTCCCTGGCTGGAACTCGGCGGCCCGGGTTGCGGTGCTGGCCTGACCGCGTTCGTTGCGTGCCGTGCCGTGCCTTGCCGCGTGGTGCCGCGTCGGACGGCGACCTGCGGTTACCGCGCGCCACGGCAGGTGGGTGGCGGTCGCGGGTGCGCGAAGGGCTTGATCAATTCCGTCGACGAGGCCGGGGAAGGGTCGGTCGCTGGTGGAGGGCAGCGGGGGAGGCCTGTGCCGTGCCTGGCAGTTCTCACTGCACCTTACATCGGCCGATCTAATTGATCATGGAACTATCGCTCTGCGTAGCCTAGCCCGTGCGGCCTGTTCTGGCGGCCGCGGTGGTGGCAGTGGTGGCAGTGGCGGTGTTGGTGAGGCGGTGCGGGCGGGGTCGGCGGGGGAGCGGGGTCGGCGGGTTGAGGTCGGCGAGGCCGGGGACCTGGCCGCACCAGGCGGGCAGGTCGGAGTACGGGTCAGGGGAGCCCAGGTCGGTCACCATGCCGAAGCCGGCGCCGCGGGCGACCTGCAGGCGGGCGGCCTCGTCGAGCTCCCACGGCGGCACCGCGTGGACGAGGTGGCCGTCGCCGGGGAGGGCGCCGGCGCCGTTCCAGCGGCGGTAGTCGCGCCAGCTGCCGTCGAAGACGCAGATGGGCAGGCCGAGGTCGCGGTAGGTCTGGTCGGGCGGGCCGCCCGGGTTGAGGACCACGTCGGGCAGGTCGGCGCGCTGGGCGAACCGGGCGGCGATGGCGACAGGGCCGATCGAGTGTGGGCTGACCGGCACCCTGTCGAGGAAGACGCCGCGGACCGGATAGCCGGCCCAGCGGTACACGTCGGCGCGGATCTGTTCGATCGGCCTGGTGGACAGGTCGACGTCGACGTAGCCGAGCAGCCGGACGCCGGCCGCGGCGAGCCTGCTCATGGCGGCCGTGTAGACGGGGTCGCGCCCGCTGCCGGGGCCGCCCGCCACGTCGACGACGACGGTGAACGCGGAACCGTGTCCCGCGACGATCTCCCATGCGTGTGGCCGGGCGAGGGGATGCGCCCGCAGTGGCAGGAGCGTCGGAACCCGGTCCACGACCGGACTAACGATGCTGGGCCCCCTCAAGCACGGCCGGTGTCCACGGTCCAGTAGGGCGTCTTGCCGCGCATGGCGGCGCCGACGCCGATCGACTTCGTGGCGCAGTCCAGCAGGATCTCGCGGTCGCTCTTGTCGCGCAGCCAGCCCTTGACGACGTCACCGGGGTCGCCGCCCTTGGCGACCAGCTCGCCGGCGAAGGCGTTGTAGCCGGCCTGGCGGGCGCGGTCGGCCGGGGAGCTGCCGTCGCTGCCCTGTGACCGGCTGAAGTCGTGGGTGAACATGTCGGCGCTGTGTGCCCTGGCCGCGGTACGCAGCTGCGGGTGCATCCGCAGCGCCTCACACCTGGCCTTGCGGCGCTCGCCGTTGACGAGTTGCACGACCCGGTCCTCGTAGCCGCTGTTGAAGCTGGCGTTGAGGGTCGGGGTGGCCTTCGCCGAGGTGGGGGCGGCGGAGGTCGGGGCGGCGCTGGTGGCGGCGTCCGTGGGTGAGGAGGTGTCCGCCGCGGGGGCGGGGGGCGCGGGCTGGGCGGCCGCGGCGGCGGCCGAGGGCTCGCTCCCGCCGTCGGTCAGCGCGGGCACGATCATCGCGCCGATGCCGAAGAGGATCAGGACGGCCGTGACGGCCGCGGCGATGCCGGTGGGTCCGAGCCGGGCCAGCAAGCCAGGCTGCGGCGCGGTCATCGGGGATCTCCTTCAGGTGGGGGCCGAGCAGTGCGGAGCGCCGGACGCGGGTGAGGCGGAGCGAGTGATCTGAAACGGGTGAGGCGGAATTTCTTCGACACGACGCTACTTTGCAGTGGCGCTTGCGAGCAACTGGTGGCACACTGCCACGATCGGCTTCAGGGGTGTGATCACGCACCCGGGTGAGTGAGAACACCCTGGCCAGGACGTTTGGCGTGCCGGTTGGCTTGACGAAGTCGCCGACCGGGGGCGAACATAGAGGTGTCGCCAGTCGCGCCCAATCATGCCCTAGTGCTTCGGTCGCGGGTGCTGGGCGCGCGTTTGCCGGAATCCGACCGGCTGCGCTTATCAAGGAGACGATATGGCTAAGGCCCTCTTCGGCCACGTGGGCGGCGCGCCCGATCGGCGCCTCGTAGACGAGGTCACCCAGCTGCGTGCCAAGGTTCGGGCGCTCGAGTTCGAGGTTGTCCGGCTGCGCGCCGAGAATGACCGGCTCGCAGCGGCGGCCGCAGAGACGGACCACCTGGTCCGGCTCGTCGAGCCGGCGATGGCCTGACCCAAGGCCTTCGCAACCACGTAAGGAACGCCGGAGAAATCCGGCGCTCTGCACTGGAACCTACGCAGAACTGAACAGTAAACCCGCGCGCCGATCATCCTCTGGGTATCGGCGCGCAGTCATGTCATCACGCACCGCAAAGCAACGCCAAGAAAGCAGCAACATCAAGAAAGCGCCGTGCAGTCGTGTAACGACGCAGCGTCGACAATGGTTGCGAATGACTTCCGGGTGACATTTTCGCGGGTGCGCAGCAGCGCATTATGGTGTGCGGCACTGCCGGATTGGGTATCCTGCCGGGCGATAGTCTGCCCAGTACAGCCCGAGACAAGCCCGAGACAAGCCCGAGCGACGAACCCCGAGCGACGGCCAACCCAAACCCGTGGAGATCCGTGCATCTCAAGAGCCTGACGGTCAAGGGCTTCAAGTCCTTCGCGTCCGCGACCACGCTGCGTCTCGAGCCGGGCATCACCTGCGTCGTCGGCCCCAACGGGTCGGGCAAGTCCAACGTGGTGGACGCGATCTCCTGGGTTCTGGGCGAGCAGGGCGCCAAGGCACTGCGCGGCGGCAAGATGGAAGACGTGATCTTCGCCGGGACCGCCGGCCGGGCGCCGCTGGGCCGGGCCGAGGTCACGCTCACGATCGACAACACCGACGGCGCGTTGCCGATCGACTACACCGAGGTCTCGATCACCCGCCGGATGTTCCGCTCCGGTGAGAGCGAGTACGAGATCAACGGCAACCAGTGCCGGCTGCTCGACATCCAGGAGCTGCTGTCGGACTCCGGCATCGGCCGCGAAATGCACGTGATCGTCGGCCAGGGCCGGCTCGACGGCGTGCTGCACGCCCGCCCGGAGGACCGCCGCTCGTTCATCGAGGAGGCCGCCGGCGTCCTGAAGCACCGCAAGCGCAAAGAGAAGGCGATCCGCAAGCTCGACGCGATGGCGGCCAACCTCAACCGCCTCGGTGACCTCACCACAGAGCTGCGCCGCCAGCTCAAGCCGCTCGGCCGGCAGGCCGAGGTCGCCCGCCGGGCCGCCGGCATCCAGGCCGACCTGCGCGACGCCCGGCTGCGCCTGCTCGCCGACGACCTCGCCACGCTGCGCACGACCCTCGACAAGGAGATCGCGGACGAGACCGCGCTGCGGGCCCGCCGCGAGGAGGTCGAGGCCGAGGTCGAGTCGATCAACGAGCGGCTGGCGACTCTGGAGGCCGAGCACGCCGCCGACGCGCCGGTGCTCGCCGAGGCGCAGGAGACCTGGTTCCAGCTGTCGACGCTGCAGGAGCGGTACCGCTCGCTGCACCAGCTGGCCTCGGAGCGGCACCGCAACCTGTCCGCCGCCCCCGTCGACGAGCGGCCCGGCCGCGACCCCGACCAGCTGACGGCCGAGGCGGAGAAGGTACGGGAGCAGGAGGACGAGCTGCGGGCGGCCCTGGAGGCCAGCCAGGAGCGGCTCGCCGAGGCCGTCGACCGGCGGCAGGACCTGGAGCGGCGGCTCGCGTTCGCGGAGAGGGCGATCGTCGCCGCGCACAAGGCCATCGCCGACCGCCGCGAGGGCCTGGCGAAGCTCGCCGGCCAGGTCGAGTCCGCGCGCAGCCGCGCGACGGCCGCCGCCGACGAGATCGAGCGGCTGTCGGTGCAGCTCGCCGAGGCCGAGACGCGCTCCGAGCACGCCCACGCGCTGTACGAGGAGGCGAGCGCCGGCGCGAGCGTCGCCGACCACGCCAACGCCGACCTGGAGATCCGTCACCAGGAGGCGACCCGCGAGCTCGATGCGATCAACAACGAGGTCAAGCAGCACAGCGACGCCGAGCGGGCGGCCGAGAAGGACGCCGCGCAGTGGAAGGCCCGCGAGGAGGCCCTGGCGACCGGCCTGCGCCGCAAGGACGGTGCCGGCACGCTGCTCGCCCGCGCCGACCGGATCCCGGGCATGCTCGGCAGCGTCGCCGCGCTGCTGTCGGTGCAGGCCGGGCACGAGGCGGCCCTCGCCGCCGCGCTCGGCGCGCTCGCCGACGCCGTCGCGGTCGCCAACATCGACGGCGCCACCGCGTCCGTGGAGATGCTCAAGCAGGACGACGCCGGCCGGGCCGCGCTGCTGATCGCGTCCGCGCCGACGCACAGCGCGCCGCCGGTCGAGCGGGTCCCGCTGCCGCCCGGCGCCGCCTGGGCCCTGGACCTCGTCCGCGCGCCCGACGAGCTGCGCCCCGCCCTCGAACGGGCGATCGGCGACGTGGTCTTCGCGCCGGACCTCACGGTCGCGAAGCGGATCGTGTCGTACGCGCCCAACCTGCGCGCCGTCACGCCCGAGGGTGACGTCCTCGGCGCGTACGCGGCCGCGGGCGGGTCGGGCAAGCAGCACAGCTACATCGAGGTGCAGGCCGCCGTCGAGGAGGCCCGCCAGCAGAAGGTCGACGCGGAGCGTCGCGTCGCCGAGGCGCGCGAGCTGCTCGCCCTGGCCCGGCACGCCGCGACCGGCGCCAAGCAGCAGGTCGCGGAGGCCGCCGCGGCGAAGAAGGAGGCCGACAGCGCGCGGAACGCCGCCGCCCGCCGCCTCGCCGAGTTCGGCGCCGCCGCCAAGTCCGCGAAGGCCGAGGTCGAGCGGCACGCCGCCGCCCGCGCGAAGGCGGAGACGGCCCGCGAGTCCGGCGTGACCAGCCTCGCCGAGCTGGAGGAGCGTCTGGCCCTCGCCGAGGAGACGCCGATCGACGAGGACCCCTCGACGATGGAGCGCGACGACCTCGCCGCCGAGGTGCCCGTCGCCCGCCAGCAGGAGATGGAGGTCCGGCTCGCCGTCCGCACCGCCGAGGAGCGCGTCGGCGCCCTCGCCGGCCGGGCCGACGCGCTGCTGCGCCAGGCCGCCCAGGAGCGGGCCGCCCGCGAGCGGGCCGCCGCCCGCAAGGCCACCCGCGCCCGCGGCGCCAGGGTCGCCGAGACCGTGGTCGGCGCCGCCCAGCTGGCGCTGGACAATCTCGCCGAGTCGATCGCCGAGGCGCAGGAGACCCGCGACGCGCTCGCCGAGACCCGCGCCGAGCGCGAGTCGACGCTGACCGAGGTCCGGGGCCGCGCGAAGCAGTTCACCGCCGAGCTGGACCGGCTCACCAACGCCGTGCACCGCGACGAGGTCGCCCGGGCCGAGCAGCGGATGCGCATCGAGCAGCTGGAGGCGCGCTCCGCCGAGGAGTTCGGCCTCGACGCCGACACGCTCGTCGCCGAGTACGGCCCGCACCTGGAGGTGCCGCCCACCGCGCCCGAGGTCGCCGCCGCGGAGGCCGAGGGCAAGCCGGCGCCCGCGCCGGTGCCCTTCGACCGGGCCACGCAGGAGAAGCGCGCCGCGAAGGCCGAGCGCGAGCTCAACCTGCTGGGCAAGGTCAACCCCCTCGCCCTGGAGGAGTTCGCGGCGATGGAGGAGCGTTACAAGTTCCTCTCCGACCAGCTCGAGGACCTCAAGGCGACCCGCCGTGACCTGCTCACCGTCGTGAAGGACGTCGACGACCGCATCCTCGAGGTCTTCACCAGCGCATACCACGACACGGCGCGCGAGTTCGAGCAGGTCTTCTCGGTGCTGTTCCCCGGCGGCGAGGGCCGCCTGGTGCTCACCGACCCCGACGACATGCTCACCACCGGCATCGAGGTCGAGGCCCGCCCGCCGGGCAAGAAGATCAAGCGGCTGTCGCTGCTGTCGGGTGGCGAGCGGTCGCTGACCGCGGTCGCGCTGCTGTGCGCGATCTTCCGGGCCCGCCCCTCGCCGTTCTACATCATGGACGAGGTCGAGGCCGCCCTCGACGACGTCAACCTCGGCCGCCTGATCACGCTCTTCGAGCAGCTCCGCGAGAAGAGCCAGCTGATCATCATCACCCACCAGAAGCGCACGATGGAGGTCGCCGACGCCCTCTACGGCGTCACCATGCGCCAGGGTGTGACCGAAGTCATCTCTCAGCGCCTCCGCACGGAAGAAGCCGCATGACGACTCGCCCCACCGCTCTGTTGATCGATTTCGACGGTGTACTGCGCCGCCACGACCCGGCGATCGCCGAGCTGGTCGAGCTGCGGCACGGCCTGGAGCCCGGCGCGATCCTGGCCGCCGGGCTCGAATGGGACCGGCAGCTGCCGGCGATCACCGGGCAGATCAAGCGCGACGAGTGGCTCGAGAGCATCGCCGAGGCCCTGGGCGTCGACGGGTCCGTCGTGCAGGAGTGGGACGCGTACAAGGGCGAGATCGTGCCCGAGGTGCTGCGCTTCGTGAAGGACGTCAGGGCCGCGGGCATGAAGGTCGGCCTGGCGACCAACGCCATGGACGACCTCGGTGACGTCCTTGCGCTGCACGGGCTCACGAAGCAGTTCGACGCGGTCGCCAACTCCTCGGAGATCAGCGTGCACAAGCCGGCGCCGGGCTTCTTCCGCGCCGCGTGCGCGCTCATCGGCGCGCACCCGAAGCAGTGCCTGTTCATCGACGACATCGACCGCAACATTCGCGCGGCGCGAGCGGCAGGCCTCTCGGCCTACCGCTACACGCCCGGCGACGACCTGAGCTACGCGAGGAAGGCTCTGGGGATCTAGAGCGCGGTCTCGATCGCCTTCACGACGAGATCGGACTTGGGCGTGTCCCGCGGCGAGAAGCGGGCCGCGACCGTGCCGTCGGGGGCGATCAGGAACTTCTCGAAGTTCCACCGGATGTCCCCGGTGTAGCCCTCGGCGTCCGGGACGTCGACCAGGTGCTGGTAGAGCGGGTGCCGGCCGTCGCCGTTCACCTCGACCTTCTCCGTCATCGGGAAGGTCACGCCGTAGGTCGTGCTGCAGAACTCGGCGATCTCCTCCGTGGTGCCCGGCTCCTGCCCGCCGAACTGGTTGCACGGCACGCCGAGCACGGTGAACCCGCGGTCGCCGTACTCCTTCTGCAGCGCCTCCAGCTCGGTGTACTGCGGCGTGAGCCCGCACTTCGAGGCGACATTGACGACCAGCACGGGGTGCCCGCGGAACTGGCCGAGGTCCAGCGGATCGCCCTGCAGCCCGGCGATCTCGACGTCGTAGATGCTCATGGGGTGATCGTATGCCGACCTTGACTTCGGGGGTTCGTTCGGTACATTAACAAAGACCGATCCCGGTGAGCCCACCCTCACTCACCGCGGTCTCGCCCGTGATCCTCGCCGGACGGCGCCGGCGGACCTGCCCTTGCGCGCATTGCGTGAGAGGCACGCCCGCGACCGCCGTACCCCCGAGGAGGGCCCAGCCATCATGGCCGTTGTCACCGTGCGCAATCCCGGCACCGGCGAAGTGCTGGGGGAGGTGCCCGAGACCGGCGCGGCGCAGGTCGCCGCGACCGTCGAGCGGGCCGGCAAAGCCCAGCGGGCGATGGCCGCCGCCCCCGCACACGAGCGCGCCGCGCTGCTGCGCCGCGTCGCCGACCTGATCGAGGCCGAGCTCGAAGGCCTCGCCCGGCTCCTCGCCGCCGAGAACGGCAAGCCGATCCAGCAGACCCGCGGCGAGGTCGAGGCCGCGATCCGCATCTTCCGCGCGACCGCGGGGGAGGCGACCAGGCTCTTCGGCCGGCAGATCCCGCTGGACGCCGTGCCGGGCCTGGAGCGGCACCTCGCGGTCACCATCCGCGAGCCGCTCGGCGTCGTCGCCGCGCTCGTGCCGTTCAACTATCCGGTCGAGCTGTACGCGCACAAGGCCGCCGCCGCCCTCGCCGCCGGCAACGCGGTCGTCGTGCAGCCCCCCGCCCGCTGCCCCCTGGCGGTGCTGCGGATCGCCGAGCTGGTGGAGCAGGCGGGAGCACCCCGCGACGCGCACCAGGTCGTCATCGGCGGTGCCGAGGTCAGCCGGCAGCTCGCCGAGATGAGCGGGATCGCCGCCGTCACCCTGACCGGCAGCACCGCCGCCGGCCGCGAGATCGCCCGCCTGGCCGCGGGCACGCTCAAGCAGGTCCACCTGGAGCTCGGCGGCAACGACGCGCTGATCGTCTGCGCCGACGCCGACGTGGAGGAGGCCGCCCGCGCCGTCGTGCTGGGCCGGCTCGCCCGGGGCAACGGGCAGATCTGCTGCGCGGTCAAGCGGGTGTACGTCCAGACGGCGGTCCACGACGCGTTCGTCGACGCCCTGGTCGCGCAGACCGCGAAGCTGACCGTCGGCGACCAGCTGCTGGAGTCCACCGACGTCGGCCCGCTCATCGCCGAGGAGGCCGCCGGGCGGGTGCTCGACGCCGTCCGGACGCTCGTTGCCGACGGCGCCCGGCTCGTCGCCGGCGGGGTCCGCACGCGGGCCTTCATGGACCCGACCGTGCTGGTCGACGTGCCCGCCGCCAGCCCGGCGTTCGCCGAGGAGATCTTCGGGCCGGTGGCGCCCGTGGCCCGCTTCGACGACCCGGCGGAGGCGGTCCGGCTCGCCAACGACTCCCCGTACGGCCTGCACGCCGCCGTCTTCACCCGGGACATCTCCCGCGCGCTGAGCATCGCCAAGCAGCTGGACGTCGGCGGCGTCGTCGTCAACGGCTCGACCGCGCTGCGGGCGGAGAACCTGCCGTTCGGCGGCACCAAGGACACCGGCGGCTACCGCGAGGGCGTCCACGACACGGTCCTCGACCTGACCCGGCAGAAGACGGTCGTCGTCATGGACGCCTTCCGATGACGCTGCGGCTGCGCGACGTCCACAAGTCCTACGCCGGCGTCGAGGTCCTGCACGGGGTGACGCTGCACGGCGAGCCCGGCGAGGTCCTCGCGATCGTGGGCGCCAACGGCGCCGGCAAGTCCACCCTGATCAAGGTGCTCGCCGGAGTCGTACCGATGAGCTCCGGCACCCTCTCGTGGGACGACGCTGAGCTGACCCTGCGCACCCCGCACGACGCGCACGCCGCCGGCATCCGCACCGTGCACCAGGAGCTCTCCCTGGTGCCCGAGCTGTCGGTCACGGAGAACCTGCTGATGGGCGACTTCCCGCGCCGGTTCGGCCTGATCGACTGGCCGGCCGCGCACCGGCGGGCCGGCCGGCTGCTGGAGGAGATCGGCTTCGGCGGCATCGACCCGCGGCTGAAGGCGGCCACGCTGTCCGTGGCCCGGCAGCAGATGGTCGAGATCGCCAAGGCCCTCGTCAGCGAGCCCCGCGTCCTCGTCCTCGACGAGCCGTCCGCGGTCCTCGCCGGCGCGGACCTCGACGCGTTGTTCGCCGTGATCCGGCGGCTGCAGGAGCGCGGGGTGCTGGTGGTGTACGTGTCGCACCGCCTCGCCGAGGTCCTGGAGCTGGCCACCCGCATCGTCGTGGTCAAGGACGGCCACGTCGTGGCGACCACCACCCCGGACGCCACCGACGAGGGCACCCTCATCCGGCTCATGGCGGGCCGGACCGTGGACCGGATCTACCCGGAGCGCCGGCCCGTCCTGGAAGCGCTGCCGGGGGAGCCGCTGCTGACCGTCGACGGGCTCGGCAGGACGGGGGAGTTCGAAGACGTGTCGTTCACGCTGCGGTCCGGCGAGATCGTGGGGCTCTTCGGCCTCGTCGGGTCGGGCCGCAGCGAACTGGCCGCGTGTCTGTTCGGGGCCGCCCGCCCGGCCGCGGGCGCGGCGTTCCGCAGCCCGAAGGAGGCGATCCGGGCGGGCGTCGCGATGGTGACCGAGGACCGGGCCGGCAGCGGCCTGGTGCTCGGCATGACCGTCCGGGACAACATCGGCCTCACCACCTGGCGGTCGACCGCCCGCGGCCCGTTCATCGACCGCACCCGGCAGCAGGCTTCCGTGCACGGCATGATCGAGCGGCTCGGCATCCGCCCCGACCGGTGCGCGGGCATGCCGGTCGTACACCTGAGCGGCGGCAACCAGCAGAAGGTCGTGCTCGCCAAGTGGCTGCTCACCGGCCCCCGCGTGCTGATTCTCGACGAGCCGACCCGCGGGGTCGACATGGCCACCCGGGTCGAGATCTACCGCACCGTGGACGGGCTCGCCCGCGCGGGAATGGGCGTGCTCCTCATCTCCTCCGACCTGACCGAGGTGCTCGGCGCCACCGACCGGGTCCTCGTCATGCGGCAGGGCCGGCTCGCCGGTGAGCTGCCGTCCGAAGGCACCACCGAGGAACAGGTCCTGGAGAGGGCGATCGAGTGACAACGTTGGCACTTCGGATCCGCAACCGGGACGTGACCGTCGAGGCGGCCTTCGCGCTGCTGATCGCGGCGCTGATCGTCGTCGCGGCCACCACGTCGGACAGCTTTCTCAGCGGCACCAACATCACCAACCTCCTCAAGCAGATGGTCACGACGGGGCTGCTCGCCTTCGGCATGCTCGTCGTGATCCTCACCGGCGGGATCGACCTGTCCGTCGGGTCGGTCGTCGCGTTCGCCGGGATCGTGACCGCGGGCCTGGCCGCGGACCTGCCGATCCCGCTGGCGATGGCGGCCGGCGTCCTGTGCGGGCTCGCGTTCGGCGCGGTCAACGGCGTCCTGGTGGCCCGGTTCGAGCTCGCGCCGTTCGTGGTCACCCTCGCGGCGCTCACCACGGTCCGCGGGCTCGCGTTCGTCTACTCGGAGGTGCCGATCGCACCGGCCGACCCCGCGTTCCTCACGCTGGGCTCGGCCATGGTCGGCCCCGTCCCCCTGATCACGCTGATCATGCTGGCCGTCTTCGCGATCGGTGGCGTGTTCCTGGCCCGGACGCCACCCGGGCGCTCGATCATCGCCATCGGCGGCAACGCGGAGACGGTCCGCCTGGCGGGCATCGACGTGCGACGGCACATCGTGCTCGCCTACTGCGTCAGCGGCTTCTGTGCCGGACTCGCCGGGGTCATCCTGACCAGCCGGGTCGGCATCGCACAACCCAGCGTCGGGGTCGCCTTCGAGCTCGACGCGATCGCGGCCTGCGTCATCGGCGGCGCGAGCCTGTCCGGAGGCCGGGGTTCGGCGAAGGGTGCCTTCGGCGGGGTGCTCGTCCTGGTCCTGATCAACAACCTGCTGAACCTGTACGGCGTGCAGTCGTTCTGGCAGCAGGTGCTCAAGGGACTGATCATCATCGCGGTCATCCTCGTGCAGCGCTCGAGGCGGCCGCGCTCCGTCGCGAAGGGACGCGCATGAGAAGAGCCTTATCCCTGCTTCTGGTGGCGGCGCTGGGCCTCACCGCCTGCTCCGACGACCCCGCGGGGAAGGACGAGTACACCGTCGGCGTCGCGAACTTCCTGCTCAGCGGGCCGTACTTCAGCGGCATGGACGCCGCGATCGCCGCGCAGGCCAAGACCAAGGGCAACGTGAAGATCGTCAGCACCGACGCCGGGGGCGACGCCGCCAAGCTCGCCGCCAACGTCGAGGACCTGCTCAGCAAGAACGTCGACGCGATCATCATCTCGGGCGGCCCGCTCGAGTCGGCGCCGGCCGCCCTGAACGCGATCAAGGCGGCGGGCAAGCCCGTCGTGCTGGTCGACCGGAAGTTCGCCACCGGCGAGTACACCAGCTGGATCGGGCCCGACAACGAGGCCATCGGCAAGCAGGACGGCGAGTTCCTGGCGGGCCGCGTCAAGGGCAAGGTCGCGATCATCAAGGGCGGGCCGGCGGACAACTCGATCGGTCTGGCCCGCACCAACGGGTTGAAGTCGGTGCTCGGTACCAAGGCCGACATCACCCTCGTCGAGGCCCCCGACTTCGGCAACTGGGGCTCCGACGGCGGGCTCACCGTCATGGAGGGGCTGCTCGCCAAGCACCCCGATCTCGTCGCCGTCTTCTGCGAGAACGACGCGATGTGCCTCGGCGCGCAGCGGGCGATCGCCGCCGCGGGCAAGGCCGGGCAGATCGTGCTCGCCGGCGTCGACGGGCAGGCCGAGGCGCTCAAGGCGATCCTCGACGGCACCAACTACGTCGTCACCGGCCTCAACAGCCCGAAGGTGATCGGCTCGCTCGCCCTGGACCGCACGGTCGAGGTCCTCGGCGGCGCCAAGGTCGAGAAGGACACCGTCGTGCCCTCGCCGCAGATCACCAAGGACAACGCGTCCCAATACCTCTAGGAGCGTCCACATGAGACGACTGCTCGTAGGTGCCCTGGTCGCCGGTTCGCTGGTCGCGATCCCGGCCGCCCCCGCCGCGGCGGCACCGACCTGGCGGCTGCTCTACTCCGAGAACTTCGCCCAGCCCATCAACACGGGCAACGCGCCGTGGGTCCGCGAGACCTACGCCAACCCGTTCGACACCATCACCGACGACGCCGGGCAGTGGTACCGCAACGACTACGGGCCCGCCTGGACGACGCAGTTCAACTCGTTCGACACGTACCGCAAGGAGTTCACCGTCGGGCAGAACGGCTGGCTCACCGCCTCGCTGTCGGCCCGCGACTTCAACAAGGACGGCGTGCTGGAGGCGCCGCCGTCGATCACCACCGCCACGGTCGGCGGGTCCAGCGCCGCGGTCCTCAACGTGCCCGAGAGCACCGGCGGCGCGATCTTCCGCCCGACGCAGGCGCTGCCCGACCAGTACCGCATCGAGTACAAGCTCAAGACGATCGACTTCGGCGGCAAGCGCAACGGCACCATCAACTACAACGGCCGGGTCAACGGCTACTCCACCGCGGGCTGCAAGACCCAGCACCCGTGGGGCGAGGGCTCCAACAGCCCTGGCTGGAGCGGCGACGCGTCGGTGCCCTACTGCGAGTGGCAGGACGTGCGGGCCGGACCCTACGGGTACAACGGCTTCCACTTCCTGTCCATCGTCGACTTCGCCAACCCCGCGCCGCGCAACAACCACTTCTGGCACTACCACCGCAAGGTGCTGATGGACTCGTTCTCCCAGCACCCCGACCGGGTCGGGTCCGGCACCGGCGGCCGGGTGTGCAACGCCGCGAACAACACGTACTACAACTACCGCGACGGCAACTTCAACACCGTCAACATGTGGATCTCCGGCATGCCCAACTGGAACCCGGGTGCCGGCGGCCTGCCCGGCAACTCCCAGTGGTTCATGACCAGCTGCTCCGGCGGCGCCGCGGAGAACCAGCTGTCCAGCGCCGCGGAGCTGCAGCCGGAGCTCATGCCCAACGAGTACTACACGTTCGCGATCGAGCGCGACGCGACCGGCTACACGCTCGAGGCGAGCGGCAACTTCGCCCGCTCCGGGCAGCGGACGCTGCGCTTCCACCGCGACTTCGTCGTCAACAACGTGCCGATCTGGCACTACAACACCACGGCCGTCGGGTACAACGGCCAGTTCAACGGCAACCTGGTGCAGAACGACGACTTCGGCAGCACCACGTGGCCCAACCAGTGGCCGTCCGGCTCGGCCTACCCCGACTCGTTCGTGATCGGTGACCTCTACACCAACGTGTACGAGGGATCCGCCAGCCTCACCGACATCAAGCTCTTCGTGCCCGACACCGCGCCCGCGCCCAACCTGGCCCTGAACAAGGCGGCCACGGCGTCGTCGCAGTGCGCGGCGGCCGAGGCGCCGGCGAAGGCGGTCAACGGCAGCTGGACCGGCGGCCTGTCGGACAAGTGGTGCGCGCTGGGCACGAACAAGTGGCTGCGCGTCGACCTGGGCTCCAACCAGCAGGTCGGCAGGATCGTCCTGCGGCACTCGGGGGCGGGCGGCGAGAAGGCCAGCTGGAACACGAAGGACTTCGACCTGCAGACCAGCCTGGACGGCACCACCTGGACGACCGTCGCCCAGGTGCGGGGCAACACCGCGAACACCACCACGCACACGTTCACCCCGCGGACGGCACGACATCTCCGCCTGAACGTGATCACCCCGACGAACGACAGCGACACCGCCGCCCGGATCTTCGAGCTGGAGGCGTACGCGGCCTGACCGGCGGCCCCTGGGCGAGGCTCAGCTGAGCCTCAGCGACGCGACCTCGCCCAGGGTCTTGTCGGGCCGGGTGCCCTCGACCGTGACGTGGGCGGAGCGGCCGTCGAGCACCAGGACGCCGACCGCGTTGCCGAAGTACGGGTCGGCGGTCTTGTCCCAGCGGACCGGCGGTGGGGGCAGGCCCACGGAGCGGGCGAGGGCCCGCATGAGCTTCGCGGCGGGCGGGTTCCAGCCGAACTTCATCGCCGGTCGGATGTATTTCGGCATGTCGTTGTGCACCGGCGAGCAGGTGAGCTGGTGCACCGGGGTGACGACGGACGGGCCGAGGTGTGCCCGGGCCGCATAGGAGTGGTGAACGTCACCCGACAGCACACTGATCGTCGCCGGGGGCGGCGAGACCCCGCCCTCACCCGCGCCGACCTTGCTCAGCAGGGCGGTGAAGTCGTCGAACGAGCGGGTGAACGCCGCCCAGTGCTCCAGGTCGACCGCCTGGCGGAGCTTCTCGCCGAACTTCGACACCCAGTCGCGCGGCGACTCGGCGATCCGCTCGGTGGCGGCCTCCAGGTGGTGGATGGCCGGCGGCAGCAGCCACGGCAGCGAGGAGCCGATCAGCAGGTGGTCGTAGTCGCCGGGGATCCGCTCGGTGAGCCACCGCCACTCCGACTCCCGCAGCATCGCCCGGTGGCCGCGCTCCAGCACGCGGGCGGCGCGGTTGTCGACCACGATCAGCCGGGTCCGGTCGATGTCGATGGCGTAGCTCCACCGGTACTCGGCGGGCTCGTGGTCCGCGCGCGTGCCGAACGCGTCCAGGACCTCGGTGGCGTCCCCGCCGGCCTGAACGACCGCCGTGTACATCTTGTCGTCCTCGAGGGCGCTGGGCGCGATGTTGCCCAGGTGCTGGTAGACCCAGTAGGAGGAGAGACCGGCCTGGATGCGCTCCTCCCACCAGGACAGGTCGGCCATCTTGGCGCGCCACCGGTCGGAGGTGTTCCAGTCGTCGATGATCTCGTGGTCGTCGAAGATCATGACACTCGGGACGGTGGACAGCAGCCAGCGGATCTCCGGGTCGCCCCACGAGTCGAGGTAGAGCTTCGTGTACTCGTGGAAGTCCACCACCTGCTTCTTCGGCGCGTCGGCGCGGCGCTTGCGGCGGCGGAGCCATTTCTGGATCTTCTCCGGGGTCTCGTCCGCGTAGACCTGGTCGCCGAGCAGCACGAGCATGTCAGGCCACTCGGTGGGCGCGTCGGCGTTGATCGACTCGATCAGCCGGCCCGCGTAGGCGTCCAGGGCGTCCGGCGGGAAGCGGGTCACGCTCAGCGGGCTCGACTCGCGGCAGGAGCCGAAGATCAACCGCACGGGTACGCCGGCCGGTCTCGTGCGGATCGCCGAGGGTGGCGAGGTCGAGTCCGGCGGCGGCCAGACCTCGGCGCCGTCGATGCGCACGGTGTACGGCGTGACCGCCTCCTCCGGCAGCCCGGACACCACGACCAGGGCGTAGTGGTGCCCGTGGACGGTGAACGTGCGGGCGGAGCCGCCGGCGGGGGAGGCGTCGACCTCGACCGTCGCGGGGTGCGAGGTCTCCACCCAGATCGTCGCCCGGTCGCCCTCGACGCGGCGCAGGACGGGGCCCAGGAGCAGCGGGCCGTGGTCTTCGTCGAGCGACCGGGGCGAGTCGTCCTCCGGCATGTCATGGACCTCCAAGACGGTGGCAGGACGTGAGGGGGTGCACTGAAGATGATCCTGCGTGGGCCGACCTGGCGCCACTGCAGGCCCCGGAGCGCGTCGTCTGGGAGGATTCCTGCCATGGAGTCGTACATCGTCTTCGGCCTGGTGCTGCTCGTCGTGGTGATCGGGGCGACCCTCGCGCTGGTAGCGCCCCGTTTCCGCAAGCCACCGACCCTCCCGCCGGCGCAGAAGCCGACCGTCGCCCCTCCCACCAAGCAGGTGCCGCCCGCTCCGCCGAAGGCGCCGCCGGTGAAGACCGTGCCGCCGCCGGTGAAGGCCCCGCCGCCCGTCGTGGAGGCGCCGCCGCCGACCGTGGAGGCGCCGCCGCCGGTGGTCGAGGCCCCGCCGCCCGTCGAGGTCCCGCCGGTCGAGGTGCCCGAGCCGACCGCCGGGCGGCTGGTGCGGCTGCGGGCCAGGCTGTCGCGCTCGCAGAACGTGTTCGGCAAGGGGCTGCTCGCGCTGCTGTCGCGGGACAGGCTCGACGACGACACCTGGGACGAGGTCGAGGAGACCCTGATCGGCGCCGACGTCGGCGTCGCCGCGACCACGGAGATCGTCGGGAAGCTGCGCGAGCGGGCCCGGGTGCACGGCACCGCGACCGCCTCGGAGCTGCGCGGGATGCTCGCCGACGAGCTGGTCGCCGCCCTCCAGCCGGAGATGGACCGCAGCCTCGCCGCCACCGCCCGCGACGGGCGCCCGGCGGTGCTGCTCGTCGTCGGCGTCAACGGCGCCGGCAAGACCACCACCTGCGGCAAGATCGCGCGGGTGCTGATCGCCGACGGTCACACGGTGCTGCTGGGCGCGGCCGACACGTTCCGCGCCGCCGCCACCGAGCAGCTCGCGACCTGGGGCAGCCGGGTGGGCGCCGAGGTGGTCCGGGGCCCGGAGGGTGCGGATCCGGCGTCGGTGGCGTTCGACGCGGTCAAACGGGGTATCGATACGAGTGTGGACACCGTGCTGATCGACACCGCCGGCCGGCTGCAGAACAAGGTCGGTCTGATGGACGAGCTGGGCAAGGTCAAGCGCGTCGTGGAGAAGCACGGGCCGGTCGACGAGACCCTGCTGATCCTCGACGCCACCACCGGGCAGAACGGGCTGGAGCAGGCGCGGGTGTTCACCGAGGTGGTCGACGTCACGGGCGTGGTGCTCACCAAGCTCGACGGCACCGCCAAGGGCGGGATCGTCATCGCCGTCCAGCGCAAACTGGGCATCCCGGTGAAGCTGGTCGGCCTCGGCGAGGGCCCCGACGATCTGGCGCCCTTCGATGCCCGGCAGTTCGTCGACGCACTCGTTGGCACGGACGCGTAACCTCGACGGGAAGCACCAGTCGGAAAGCAAGGCACGCGAAGCTCGATCGGGACGCGAAGGACGACACGTGACGCAGCAGGAGATCCCCCTCCACGGCGGAAACACCTCCGTCGTGGTGCGCTCGGGAGACACCGTGCGCCGCAACGCCGGACCCTGGACGCCGGCGGTGCATGCGCTGTTGCGGCACCTGGAGTATGTCGGGTTCACCGGCGCGCCTCGGGCGTTCGGTATCGACGAGCGGGGCCGCGAGGTCCTGTCCTACCTGGAGGGCGAGCCGGGTAGCTATCCGCTCGCCCCGCACTGGGTGACCGACGAGGCGATGGTCACCGTGGCGACCATGCTGCGGATGTTCCACGACGCGCAGGCCGGGTTCCGCCCGCCGCCCAACGCGGTGTGGCGCTCCTTCGGCCCGCCGCCGCCGGACACCGAGGTCATCTGCCACCACGACGCGGCGCCGCACAACGTGATCTGGCGGCCCGACGGGACGCTGTCGCTGATCGACTTCGACCTCGCCTCGCCGGGCGCCAGGATCTACGACGTCGCCTATGCCGCGTGGACCTGGGTGCCGCTCTTCTCCGACCGCGACTCCTACACGCTCGGCTGGAAGCGGCCGAACCGGCCGCGGCGGCTGCGCATGTTCGCCGACGCGTATGGGCTGACCCCGCGTGACCGGCACCGCCTCGTGCGCGTCATCCGGAAACGGATTGTTGATCACATCGAGGGAATTCGACGCATGGCGGCCGCGGGAGACCCCGCTTTCGTGCGGATCGTGCACAAGGGACATCTCCGTCGTCCGGTCCGTGACCTGCGGCTCATCGACTATGAGCGGCACACGCTCGAATACGCCCTTCGATAGGGCTATTTGTGTGTGAGCGTTTCTTCACACGCTGGAAACATGACGTGACGCCTTAGAAATCGCTCAGCGCCGGTGCGCGAAACGTGAGCCCTGGAAGCTCTCGCGCAACCGGCTGGAAGGGCGACGCTGCTTCTTCAGGTCGGGAGGGAGGATCTCGACTACTAGGAGGCCAGCGTGCCTGAAGCGACCATCGATACCGGCAACACCGCTTGGTTGCTGGTTTCGACAGCGCTTGTGCTGCTCATGACGCCGGGTCTGGCACTGTTCTACGGTGGCCTGAACCGTTCCAAGGGCGTCCTCAACATGATGATGATGAGCTTCTCGACCATCGGGCTCGTCAGCATTCTCTGGCTGTTCTACGGCTTCTCGGCCTCGTTCGGCACGGACAGCCTGGGTGGCTTCATCGGTAACCTCGGCGACTACATGGGCTCCAAGACCTACACGGACCTGTTCTGGGGTGCCACGGACGAGAACCCGTCAGGCATCGGCATCCCGACCTACGTCTTCATGGTCTTCCAGATGACGTTCGCCGTCATCACGGTCGCCCTGATCAGCGGCGCGATCGCCGACCGGGCCAAGTTCGCCGGCTGGCTGCTGTTCGCGTTCGGCTGGGCCACGCTCGTCTACTTCCCCGTCGCCCACAACGTGTGGGGCGGCGGCTGGATCTTCCAGAAGCTGCACCCGCTCGACTTCGCCGGTGGCACCGCCGTCCACATCAACGCCGGTGCGGCAGCGCTCGGCGTGGCGCTGGTCCTCGGCAAGCGCATCGGCTGGCCGCGGGAGAGCATGAAGCCGCACAACGTGCCGTTCGTCGCCCTCGGCGCCGGTCTGCTGTGGTTCGGCTGGTTCGGTTTCAACGCGGGCTCCGAGCTCACGGTCGACGGCGTGACCGGCCTCGCGTTCGTCAACACCCAGGTCGCGACCGCCGCCGCGGTGCTCGGCTGGGTCATCGTCGAGTGGATCCGTGACCGGAAGCCGACCCTGGTCGGTGCCTCCTCCGGCGCCATCGCCGGTCTGGTCGCGATCACCCCCGCCTGTGGCTTCATCGACTCGTGGGCCGCGGTCCTGCTCGGCCTGGCCGCCGGTATCGTCTGCGCCCTCGCGGTGAGCCTCAAGTACCGCTTCGGGTTCGACGACTCGCTCGACGTCGTGGGCGTCCACTTCGTCGGCGGCTGGCTCGGCTCCCTGGCGCTGGGCTTCTTCGCCAACTCGGACATCAACTCGGCGATCACCGACGTCGTCGGCGCCAAGGACGGCCTGTTCTTCGGCGGCGGCGCGGCCCAGCTCGGCGCGCAGGCCGCGGCGAGCGCCATCGTGACGGTCTACTCCTTCGCGATCGCCTTCGTCCTCGCCTTCATCATCGAGAAGACGATCGGGTTCCGGGTCAGCGCGGAGGCCGAGGTCGAGGGCATCGACATCTCGGAGCACGCGGAGAGTGGTTACGATCTCCACAACCCGGGTGGTGGCGGCGGCTCGACCGGTGCCTTCGCCCTGGCGGGGATCGGTGGTTCGGCAAGCGCATCAGCACCGGCGGCGCCGGCGCCGGTGGAAAAAGTCGTCGGTTAGCGTCGAGGGATGACGGAGGGAATGGGCATGAAGCTGGTGACCGCGGTCATCAAGCCGTACCAGCTCGACGCGGTGAAAGAGGCCCTGCACGCGCTTGGCGTGGCCGGCCTGACCGTGAGCGAGGTTCAGGGATACGGGCGTCAGAAGGGCCACACCGAGGTCTACCGCGGTGCGGAGTACACGGTGGAGTTCGTCCCGAAGATCCGCGTCGAGATCGTCACCGACGAGCTGGACTTCGAGAAGGTCGTGGACGCCATCGTCACCGCCGCCCGCACCGGCAAGATCGGTGACGGCAAGGTCTGGGTCACCTCGGTCGACGAGGTCATCCGGGTCCGCACCGGCGAGCGCGGCCTCGACGCGCTGTAGCCGGCACACGTGACGCAACTTCCGGCGCCCGCCCCGGTGCTTTCCACCGGGGCGGGCGCCGCCGCGCGAGCCTCGCGCTCGGCGGCCCTCGACTCCTGGCTCGTGGATGTCTACACGTCGGCGGGCGGTGCCGCTGAGGGCGCCGCGCTGGTCGCCGTCGGCGGTCTCGGCCGCCGCGAATGCGCCCCGCGCAGCGACCTCGATCTCGTCCTGCTCCACTCCGCCGGGGCCGCCGACGCCGCGGACGAGGTCGGCACGCGGATGTGGTACCAGATCTGGGACGCCAAGTTCGCGCTCGACCACTCCACCCGGACCCCCGAGCAGGCCCTGGAGCTGGCCCAGAAGGACCTGAAGGTGGCGCTCGGGCTGCTCGACGCCCGGCTCGTCGCCGGCGACGGCCGCCTGCTGGACCGCCTGCACGCCGACGCCGTCGCGCAGTGGCGGCGCGAGGCCCGGCACCTGCTGCCCGCGCTGCGCGCGCTCACCCAGGCCCGCTGGGAGGCCCACGGCGAGCTGGCCTTCCTGCTCGAAGGCGACGTCAAGGAGTCCCGGGGCGGCCTGCGCGACGTGGGCGTGCTGCGCGGCATCGGCTTCGCCGGCGTCGCCGACGGTCCCCGGCCGGCGGTTCGCGGCGCGTACCGCACCCTCCTCGACGTCCGCGACGCGCTGCACGCCGTGCGTGGGCGCCGCGTCGACCGGCTGCTCGCCCAGGACCGCGACGAGGTCGCCGAGCTGCTCGACCTCGGCGACCGCGACGAGGTGCTGCGACGCATCGCGGAAGCCGCCCGCACCATCGCCTACGCCAGCGACGACGCCTGGCGCGCGGTCGAGCGCTGGTCCTCGCCGGCCACCCGCGGCCACGCCGGGCGCCGGCCCCTCGCCCGTGACGTCGTCGAGCAGCACGGCGAGGTCGTCCTCGCGCGGGCGGCCGTGACGCCGCGGCCCGACCCGTCGCTGCCGCTGCGCGTCGCCGCCGCCGCGGCCCGCGCCGACCTGCCGATCGCGCACGCGACGCTGGAGTGGCTCGGCCAGTTCGCCGCGCCGATGCCGCAGCCGTGGCCGACGCCGGCCCGCGACGCCCTGCTCACGCTCCTGGGCAGCGGCCCGTCGATGATCTCGATCTGGGAGGCGTGCGACCGGTACGGGCTGGTCGTGAACTGGCTGCCCGAGTGGGCCCGGATCCGCAGCCTGCCCCAGCACAACCCGGTGCACCTGTTCACCGTCGACCGGCACCTGGTCGAGACCGCCCGGCACGCCGCGAAGCTGTCCCGCGACGTCGACCGCCCCGACCTGCTGGTGCTCTGCGGCCTGCTGCACGACATCGGCAAGGGCCTGCCCGGCGACCACAGCACCGTCGGCGCGCCGATCGCCGCCGACATCGCCGCCCGCCTCGGCCTGCCGCCCATCGACGTCGACCTGGTCGAGAGGGCCGTCCGGCTGCACCTGCTGCTGCCGGACACGGCGACCCGCCGCGACCTCAGCGACCCGCGGACGATCGCCGGGGTCGCCGGCGCCGTCGGCGACCACTCGACCCTGGCCGTGCTGCACGCGCTCGCCCGCGCCGACGCCGCCGCGACCGGGCCCGCCGCCTGGTCCGACTGGAAGGGCCGGCTCATCACCGAGCTGGTCCGGCACGTCGAGCGGGCTCTGGACACCGGGGTGGTCGCGCCGCCGCCGTCGCCGGCCGCCGCGCTGCCCGTCGCCGGGAAGCTGCCCGCGGTGCACGTCGACACCGACGTCGTGTCGGTGACCGCGCAGGACCGGCGCGGGCTGCTCGCCGCGGTGGCCGGCTGCCTGTCGCTGCACCGCCTCGACGTGGTGGCCGCCGACACGGTCAGCACGGGTGACCTGGCCAGGATGGTCTGCGCCGTCCAGCCGCGGTACGGCGGGGAGGTCGACCGGGAGGCGGTCGCAAGCGACCTGCGCCGCGCCGTGCTGGGCGAGCTGCCCGTCGCCGAGCGGCTCGCGGCCCGGGAGCGCTCCGCCAGGCAGCGCAACACCGTCCCGCCGCGCGTGGTGTGGCAGCCGGCGAGCGCCGCCACCGCCGCCACCGTCCTTGAGCTGCGCGCCTCCGACACGCCGGGGCTGCTCTTCCGGGTCGCGTACGCCCTGGAGGACGTCGGCGCCGACGTGCGCTCGGCCCGCATCTCGACCCTCGGCGGCGAGGTCGTCGACGCCTTCTACCTGGCCGGGGAGCTGTCCGCGGACGACCGCGCCAGGGTGGCGGACGCGGTGCTGCAGGCGGCGACGCCCGGGTAGCGTCGGTTACCCTTTGCAGCAGCGCCTACCTCGAGGACGGATTCGTCGTGTTTGACACCCTGAGTGATCGGCTCTCCGGCATCTTCACGAAGCTGAAGGGCAAGGGTCGGCTCACCGAGGCGGATGTCGACGCCACCGCGCGGGAGATCCGCCTCGCGCTGCTCGAGGCCGACGTCGCACTGCCGGTGGTGAAGGACTTCATCGCCCGGCTCAAGGAGCGCGCCCGCGGCGCCGAGGTGTCCAAGGCCCTCAACCCGGCCCAGCAGGTCATCAAGATCGTCCACGAGGAGCTGGTCGCGACGCTCGGCGGCGAGGCGCGCCGGCTGCAGTTCGCCAAGACCGCACCGACCGTGATCATGCTCGCCGGCCTCCAGGGCTCCGGCAAGACCACCCTGGCGGGCAAGCTCGCCCGCTGGCTCAAGGCACAGGGCCACCAGCCGCTGCTCGTCGCCTGTGACCTCCAGCGCCCCAATGCCGTCAACCAGCTGCAGGTCCTCGGCGGCCGGGCCGGCGTCGAGGTCTATGCGCCGCAGCCGGGCAACGGCGTCGGCGACCCGGTCAGCGTCGCCCGCGAGTCGATCGAGCACGCCCGCCGCCAGATGCGCGACATCGTGATCGTCGACACCGCCGGCCGGCTCGGCATCGACGCCGAGATGATGCAGCAGGCCGCCGACATCCGCGACGCCGTCGACCCCGACGAGGTCATCTTCGTCATCGACGCGATGATCGGTCAGGACGCGGTCACCACCGCCCAGGCCTTCCGTGACGGCGTCGGCATCACCGGTGTCGTCCTGTCGAAGCTCGACGGCGACGCCCGCGGTGGTGCGGCGCTCTCCGTCCGCCACGTCACCGGCCAGCCGATCATGTTCGCGTCGACCGGTGAGAAGCTCGAGGACTTCGACGTCTTCCACCCCGACCGGATGGCCTCGCGCATCCTCGGCATGGGCGACGTGCTCACGCTCATCGAGCAGGCCGAGGCCGCCTTCGAGGACGACCAGAAGGAGCGGATGGCCGCCAAGCTCATGGGCGGCGAGACGTTCACCCTGGAGGACTTCCTCGAGCAGCTGCAGGCCGTGCGGCGGATGGGCCCGATCGCCAACGTGCTGGCCATGATGCCGGGCATGGGGCAGATGAAGGACCAGATCGCCGAGATCGACGACAAGCACTTCGACAAGGTCACGGCGATCATCCGCTCGATGACCCCCGGCGAGCGCACCAACCCCAAGATCCTCAACGCGTCGCGCCGGGTGCGCATCGCCAACGGCTCCGGCGTCACCGTCACCGACGTCAACCAGCTGCTCAACCGCTTCGCCGACGCGCAGAAGATGATGAAGCAGATGAGCGGCATGATGGGCATGCCCGGCATGCGGCGCAAGGCCACCAAGTCGCCGAAGAACAAGCGCAAGGGCGGCAAGAGCGGCGGTGGCGGTGCCCGCCAGCCCCGGCTCGGCGGCGTGCCGCAGCTGCCGCCCGGCTTCGACCCGGCGGCCATGGACCCGAATGCGGCGGGCCTGCCGGCCGGCTTCAAGCTGCCGAAGCTCGACTTCTCGAAGCTGCAGAAGCGTGACGGACAGTCCTGAGACGCTGCACGTCCGGGGCGTTCTCCTCCCGGACGACACGCAGACCGACATCTGGCTCGTCGGCGACCGGGTGACGCTGTCACCCGTGCCGGGTGCCGTGACCGTCGCCGACGGCGGCTTCGTCCTGCCGGGGCTCGTCGACGCGCACTGCCACCTGGGCATCGCACAGGGCGGGCACCCGTCCGCCGGCGTCGACGCCGCCCGGGAGCTGGCGCTGGTCGACCGTGCCGCGGGCGTGCTCGCGATCCGTGACGCGGGGTCGCCCATTCCGTACCCGATGCTCGACGACGACCCGGAGATGCCCCGGCTGGCCAGGGCGGGCCGGCACGTGGCGCCGCCGAAGCGCTACCTGCGCGACATCGGCGTCGAGGTCGGCGCGGCATCGCTCGCCGAGGAGGTCACCCGGCAGGCCGGTCTCGGCAACGGCTGGGTGAAGCTCGTCGGTGACTGGATCGACCGGGGCGTCGGCGACCTCGCGCCCGCGTGGGACCTGGACGCGATGGCCGGCGCGGTCGCCGCCGCGCACGCCGCCGGGGCCCGTGTGGCCGTCCACACGTTCGCCGAGGAGTCCGTCGCGGCGCTGGTCCGCGCGGGCGTCGACTCCGTCGAGCACGGCACGGGCCTGTCGCTCGACGACATCGATCTCATGGCCCGGCAGCGGACCGCGCTCGTCCCGACGATGATCAACATTGCGACCTTCGGCGGGATCGCCGCGACCGCCTCCGCCAAGTTCCCGGCGTATGCCCAGCACATGCTGGACCTGAGGGACCGTTTCCCATCGGTGGTGCGGGCGGCGCACGAGGCGGGAGTGCCGATCTACGTCGGCAGTGACGCCGGTGGCGGCATCGCGCACGGGCTCGCCGCCCAGGAGATGCTGCTGCTGCACCGCGAGGCCGGCATGCCGGCGCTCGACGTGCTGCGGGCCGGCTCCTGGGGCGCCCGCGAGTGGCTGGGCTTCCCGGGCCTCGTCGAGGGCGGCCTCGCCGACCTGGTCGTCTACGACGGCGACCCCCGCGCGGACCTCACGGAGCTGCTCCGGCCCCGCCGGATCGTCCTCAAAGGCCGGGTCGTCAGGTGACACTGAGCCCCGGACGGGCCGTGCTGCACCGGCATTTCGCCCGTGACACGCTCGTCTGGGCGCCCCTGGCCAGGGTCGTCGCCGACGACGAGCTCGGGCTGCGTCTGTGGATGGCGACCGGCAGCCCGCTCATCCGTGAAGTCACCACCGACGGCCGGGGGCCGCGGGACATGCCCTTCGCCGAGTGGGTGCTCGCGCCGAAGAAGATCATCCAGGATGTGTACCGAGGACCGAGCACGCTCAAGTTCAACCCGCGCGGCGCCGCGTACTCGGTGTGGTGGCTGTTCGACCCCGCCGGTCGCTTCCGGGCCTGGTACGTCAACCTGGAGGAGCCGTCCGTCACGTGGGACGACGGTGCCGTGGCCGGCGTCGACCTGACCGACCAGGACCTGGACATCTGGGTCTGGCCCGACCGGCGCTGGGACTGGAAGGACGAGGACGAGCTCAACGAGCGCCTCGCCTTCCCCGAGCACTACTGGGTGGGCGACGCCGAGGCGGTCTGGGAGCAGGGACGGCGGGTCGTGCCGGCGATCGAGGCCGGCGCGTGGCCCTTCGACGGCACCTGGACCGACTTCCGGCCGCCGGCCGGCTGGAGCATCCCCCCGCCCGTCGCCGAGGGCTGGGACCGACCGAGGGAGCGTCGTTGAGCGTGAGGTTCACGCCCGGGCAGGTCGTCGTGCACCGCAACGTGCGCCTGGGCCGGATCGGCTGGGTCCGGCCGGCCCGGGTCGTCTCCGACGACGAGCGCGGCCTGCTGCTGTGGATCGCCCGGGGCACCCCGGTGGTCAACGAGGTCTCCGGCGACGGCTTCGGCATGCGCACGATGCCCTTCGCCGAGTTCGTGACCCGGGGCACGGCGCTGAAGCACAGCACCTGGGACGGGCCCGGCGTGCTCAAGCTGCACCGGCCCGGCGACCCGGCGCACTCGGTCTGGTGGTTCCACGACGATCGGGACCGCTTCAAGAACTGGTACGTCAACCTGGAGCGCCCGGCGGTCCGCTGGAGCGACGAGGGCGGCGCGTCCGGCGTCGACGTCACCGACTGGGACCTCGACATCGTGGCGGCTCCGGACCGGACCTGGCACT
The DNA here is from genome assembly GCF_040654975.1 of Dactylosporangium sp. NPDC050588. Taxonomy (NCBI): domain Bacteria; kingdom Bacillati; phylum Actinomycetota; class Actinomycetes; order Micromonosporales; family Micromonosporaceae; genus Dactylosporangium; species Dactylosporangium sp. NPDC050588. Next base: position 58,168 of record NZ_JBFAJA010000009.1, read on the forward strand.
GGAAGGACGAGGAGGAGTTCCTGGAGCGCCTCGCCCTGCCGGAGCACTACTGGGTGCCTGACGAGGCCTTCGTGCGGGCCGAGGGTGAGCGGGTCGTGAAGGAGATCGAGGCGGGCGACTTCCCGTTCGACGGCACGTGGACCGACTTCACCCCGCCGGCGAACTGGACGGTCCCGGATCTTCCGCGGGGTTGGGACCGCGGTTTTTGCGGTGGGTAGCGGGTCTGGCACAATGGACGGCTGGTATCAGGTTTCGCGTCGAGCCCTCTAACCCGGCGTCGGGTCCTTTCCATCAGAGCAGCCGAAGGCGCCAATCCCCACGGTGTCCGGACGTTCGCTCGGCTTCCACACAGATCCAGGAGCGAGCAACCAAGTGGCCGTCAAGATCCGGCTCCTGCGGATGGGCAAGATCCGCAACCCGCAGTACCGCATCGTCATCGCCGACTCGCGCACCAAGCGTGACGGTCGGGCGATCGAGTTCGTCGGGCTCTACCACCCGAAGGAGGAGCCCTCGCGCATCGAGGTCAACTCCGAGCGCGTCCAGCACTGGCTGTCGGTCGGCGCGCAGCCGAGCGAGGCCGTGCAGGCGATCCTCTCCAAGACCGGTGACTGGCAGAAGTTCAAGGGTCTGCCCGCGCCGGCCGAGCCGCTGAAGGTCAAGGCCGTCGCCGCCGACCGCCGCGCCACCTACGAGGCCGAGGCGCAGGCCGCCGCCGGTCTCGCCGAGGCGCCGAAGGCGAAGAAGGCCGAGCCCAAGAAGAAGACCGAGGCCGAGGCTCCGGCCGAGGCCCCGGCCGCGCAGGCTGAGGAGCAGACCGGTGCCGGCGCCGGCGCGGAGGCCTGACGTGTTGCGCCCCGCGCTGGAGCACCTGGTCAAGGGCATCGTCGACAACCCTGACGATGTCCGCGTCCGCATGGTCGACTCCCGTCGCGGTCAGCGCCTCGAGGTCCGGGTCAACCCGGAGGACCTCGGCACGGTGATCGGTCGCGGTGGCCGCACCGCGAAGGCGCTGCGCCAGGTGATCACGTCGATCGGTGGTCGCGGCGTCCGCGTCGAGATCGTCGACGCGTACTGATCCATGCTCCTCGTCGTCGGTCAGATATTCCGTGCGCACGGCATCCGCGGCGAGGTCGTCGTGGACATCCGCACGGATGATCCGGCAGATCGTTTCGCCGTCGGGTCGGTCCTGGTGACCGACTCGACGGCGGTCCGGCATCTGCAGAAGGTCCCGGCCGGTGCCTGGCGCCCGCCGGCGACCCTCACCGTCGAGTCGGTCCGCCCGCACCAGGGCCGGCTGCTCGTCGTGTTCGAGGGCATCTACGACCGCAACCTCGCCGAGGACATGCGCGGCGTGCTGCTCTGCGTCGACAGCGCCGACATCCCCGCCCCGACGGACCCCGATGAGTTCAACGACCACGACCTCGTCGGTCTCTCGATCGTCGACGCGGCGGGGGAGAAGGTCGGCGAGCTGCTGCGCATCGACCACGCCCCGGCGCACGACCTGCTCGTCGTGCGGCTGGTCGACGGGCGGACCGGCCTCGTGCCGTTCGTCCGCGAGATCGTGCCCGAGGTCGACGTGCCGGGTGGGCGGATCGTCATCACCCCGCCGGAAGGCCTCTTCGACCTATGAGGGTCGACGTCGTCACGATCTTCCCGGAGTATCTCGCCCCGCTCGACCTGTCGCTCATCGGCAAGGCCCGCCGCACCGGGATCCTCGAGCTCGCCGTGCACGACCTGCGGACCTGGACGCACGACGTGCACCGCACCGTCGACGACACACCGTATGGCGGCGGTCCGGGCATGGTGATGCGGCCCGAGCCGTGGGGGCAGTGCTTCGACGACCTCGCGTCGCCTTCCACGCATCTCGTCGTTCCCACGCCCGCCGGTGTGCCGTTCACACAGGACCTCGCACGCGCGTTTTCTGCGGACCCGCACCTTCTGTTCGCTTGTGGGCGATATGAGGGGATCGACCAGCGGGTGATCGACCACGCGGCCACCCGGATGCGGGTGAGTGAGGTCTCGCTCGGCGACTACGTCCTGTTTGGCGGCGAGGTCGCCGTGCTGGTCGTCATGGAGGCGGTGACCCGGCTGCTGCCCGGTGTGCTCGGCAACGCCGACTCCCTGGTGGAGGAGTCGCACGCCGCCGGTGTACTGGAAGCGCCCATGTACACGAAGCCGCCGACCTGGCGGGGGCTGGACGTGCCCGAGGTGCTGCGCTCCGGCGACCACGGCAAGATCGCCCGCTGGCGGCGCGAGGAAGGCCTGCGACGCACCGCTTCCCGGCGGCCCGACCTGCTCGAGGGGACCGGATTTCAGGTTCCGGGTGTCGATGTGGCAAAGTAGTGGGGTTGCTGCGGGCTGATGCCTGCGCACCTCCTGATCATCTTTACGTTCGCGCGCCATGGATTCGGGCGTGCCTTGAGTGACGAGGAACTGCCGCGATGAACACGCTGGACGCGCTCGACGCAATGTCGCAGCGGACCGATATCCCGAGCTTCCGCGCCGGCGACACCATCAAGGTGCACGCGCGGGTCGTCGAGGGCAACCGGTCCCGGGTCCAGGTCTTCCAGGGCGTCGTGATCCGTCGCCAGGGCGACGGCCTGCGCGAGACCTTCTCGGTCCGGAAGGTGAGCTTCGGCGTCGGCGTCGAGCGCACCTACCCGGTCAACAGCCCCGCCGTCGACCGCATCGAGGTCGTCACCCGCGGTGACGTGCGCCGGGCCAAGCTCTACTACCTGCGCGACCTCCGTGGCAAGAAGGCCAAGATCAAGGAGAAGCGCGAGACCAAGGTCGGCTGAGCCGCACCCTGATCGACTTCCGGCGAGGAGGACCCGTCCACGGGCCCTCCTCGCAGTCGTTCGCCTGAAAGCTCGCGTTCCGGTCAACCGGCGCCGGGCTCCCCATTTTGGTCTTGTGCCTCTAGGCTGACGCCGATGGCAAGCGACTACGGCCGCGATGGTTACGACGATCGCGGCGATGACATACACCCACGCCGCCGCCCCCTGGATCAGGAGGGCGGGGAGCGTGGGCGTCCTGGTTTCGGCGGCAACACCTACCCGGAGCACGACTACTGGGGGCAGACGCAGGCGGGGCAGTCCCAGCAGGCGTTCGACGCCTGGGGGCGGCACCGTGGTGGTGACCCGGACCGGGATGATCAGCGCGGCGGTGACTGGAACCGGCCCGCCCGGTCCTGGGACGACGACCCGCACGGCGACCGTGGGCGCGAGTCCGGCCGGGGCCGCTGGGACCGCGACGAGCCGCCGGTCGTGCGTGACCGGGCGTTCGAGGACCGGGGCTATGCCGACCAGGGCTACGGCGACCGGGGGCGTGACGGCGGGGGCTACGACGACCGCGGCTATGACCAGCGGGGCCGCGGCGACCGCGGCTATGACGCGCAGGGTTACGACACGCGCGGCTACAACCGCCGCGGCTACGACGACCGTGGTTACGACGACCGTGGTTACGACGACCGCGACGGCTACGACGACCGCCGCTCCGGCGAGCAGGGCTCGTACCGGGGCCGGGGCGCGTCCGCCGGCCGCCGCGGCGCCTATGACGACGACAGCTCCGCCGCCTCGTGGAGCAGCAAGGTCCGCAAGAAGCGCAAGAACATGCCGCTGTGGCAGGAGCTGCCGCTGCTGCTGATCGTCGCGTTCTGCCTGGCGGTGCTCATCCGCACGTTCCTCGTGCAGGCGTTCTTCATCCCGTCCGGCTCGATGGAGAACACCCTCCTCGTCGGCGACCGGGTGCTGGTCAACAAGGTGCTCTACGACGTCCGCGAGCCTCAGCGCGGCGAGGTCGTCGTGTTCGAGGGCCCGGCCAACTGGGCGCCGGAGAACCAGGTCGACAAGGACGCCGGCTTCTTCGCCGAGCTCGGCCGCACGGTCGGCGACCTGGTCGGCTTCAGCCAGCCCGGCGAGAAGGACTTCATCAAGCGCGTCATCGGCCTGCCCGGCGACACCGTCTCCTGCTGCGACGTGCAGGGCCGCGTCTTCGTCAACGGCTACCCGCTGGACGAGTCCGCGTATGTCTACGAGGACTCGCCCCTGGACGCCACCCCCAACCCGAAGCAGTGCACGGCGCGCCGCTTCGGCCCGATCAAGGTCGAGCCGGGGCAGATGTTCGTGATGGGTGACCACCGCGGCGTCTCGCAGGACTCCCGCTGCCAGGGACAGGTGCCGATCGACAACGTCATCGGCCGGGCCTTCGTCATCCTGTGGCCGAGCGGGCGGTGGGCCTGGCTGCCGGTACCGGACACATTCAAGAACGTGCCGAAGAGCGCTTCGGCCTCGGTCGGCCCGCGGGTCACCAGAACGCCTGATTTACCTTTGGTGCCCGATATGGTGCTTGCACCACTCGCGGTGACTCTCACGGTTTCGACCCGTTCGGCGCGTCAGGAGCGGTTGAGACGTCGCCGATGGTGACGAGCACGTACCCTTCAGGGCGTGATTGACGAGCAGACCAAGCGCCCCAACACGTTTTGGCGCGAGTTGCCAGTGCTGCTGGGCGTGGCGATCATCGTCGCCGTCGTGGTGCGGGCATTCGTCCTTCAGACGTTCTACATCCCGTCCGAGTCGATGGAGAACACCCTCCTCATCCGCGACCGCGTGCTCGTCAACAAGCTCGTCTACGACTTCCGCTCCCCGCACCGGGGTGAGGTGATCGTCTTCGAGGCGCCCGCGTCGTGGCGCAACGACCCGTCCGAGGAGGACTTCATCAAGCGGGTCATCGCGACCGGCGGCGACCACGTCGTGTGCTGCGACGACAAGCAGCGCATCACCGTGAACGGCAAGGCCCTCGACGAGACCTACATCTACGCCGACGAGAACGGGCTGCAGGATCTCCCCAGCGAGGAGCAGTTCGACGTCACGGTGCCGGCCGGGCGGCTGTGGGTGATGGGCGACCACCGGTCGAGGTCGGGCGACTCGCGGTACAACTTCGTCCGGTACAAGGACCCCGTCCAGGCGACGATCCCCGAGGACAACGTCGTGGGCAGGGCGTTCGTGGTGTTCTGGCCCTTCTCCAGGGCGAAATGGCTCAGCGTGCCGGAGACCTTCGACAAGGTGCCGGCGCCGACTGCGAAGTGAGACGTCGTAATCTCGTCGTATGACCCACGACGGGGGACGACACATCGACCGTCGGGCCGCGCGGGTGCTCCTGCTCGACCCGGACGGCCGCGTGCTCATGCTGCACGGGTGGGACCCCGCGCGCCCGTCGCACACCTACTGGTTCACCGTGGGCGGCGGGCTGGAGCCGGGGGAGACCCTGCTCGACGCCGCCGTGCGGGAGGCGTTCGAGGAGACCGGGCTGCTGTTCTCCCCGGCGGACATGGTCGGCCCGGTGCGCACCGACACGGTGTCGTTCCCGTTCGACGGTTCCTGGTTCGCGCAGGAGCAGTCGTTCTTCGTGGCACGGACCGCTGACACCCGTGTCGATCTGTCCCGACTCAACGAGGCGGAGCAGGGCTGCATCGACGAGGCGCGCTGGTGGTCGCCCTCTTCGCTGGAGTCCTCCGGTGAGCTCTTCTACCCACCGGACCTGCCCGCGTTGCTGAGGGAGGTGGCGTGATGCTGGCGCCACCCCGCACCGTCGTGCACCGTGCCGCCGGGCTTTGGGCCCTGGAGCGGGCGCTGCAGCGGCGCGGCTTCGAGCGGGTCGCCGGCGCCGACGAGGCCGGCCGGGGTGCCTGCGCCGGGCCGCTCGTGGTGGCCGCGGTCATCCTCCCGCAGGGCCGCCGCGGCGAGATCGAGGAGCTCAACGACTCGAAGCTGCTCACCGCCGCCGCCCGGGAGCGGATCTACGACGAGGTCGTCGCCCGGGCCCTCGCCTGGTCGGTGGTGATCATCCCGCCGGGTGATATCGACCGCCGGGGGCTGCACGTGTCCAACCTCGCCGGCATGCGGCGCGCCTTGGCCGGCCTCGCCGAGCGCCCCGACTACGCCCTCACCGACGGCTTCCGGGTCGACGGGCTCGGCACGCCCGGCCTCGCCGTGTGGAAGGGTGACCAGGTCGCCGCCTGTGTGGCGGCGGCGAGCGTGGTGGCGAAGGTCACCCGGGACCGGATCATGCGGGGGCTGCACACCACGCACCCTGAATACGGCTTCGACGAGCACAAAGGGTATTGCACGCCGGTGCACCAGGCGGCGCTCGTTGCGCACGGGCCGTGCGCCGAGCATCGTTTCTCCTACGCGAACGTGGCGGCGGTGGGGCAGCGGAGGCAAAGGCGCGGTAACGTCGGCGTGGCGCCCGGCGAGGCCGCGACGGTGCCGGCGCAAGTGGGCGACAATGTGGCTATGGAAGGCGGACCGCGATGAGCGCCGAGGATCTCGAGAAGTACGAAACCGAGATGGAGCTCCAGCTCTACCGGGAGTATCGCGACATCGTCCGCCAGTTCTCGTACGTGGTGGAGACCGAGCGCCGGTTCTACCTGGCCAACCAGGTCGATCTGCACGTGCGCAACTCCGACGGCGAGGTCTACTTCGAGGTCGAGATGCACGACGCGTGGGTCTGGGACATGTATCGTCCTGCCCGGTTCGTGAAGAACGTCCGGGTGATGACCTTCAAGGACGTCAACGTCGAGGAGTTGGAGAAGCCCGACATCTCGCTGCCCGACAACGGCTTCGGAGGCTGACGCTGCCCGCCCGCTTGTCCACAAGGCCTCTGTTGTCCACAGGTCGGTGGGCCGGCGGGTGAGGGGGCGGGTGGGATCGGCATAGCTTCGTCGCATGCCGTTCCGCTTCTTGGCGCTGGTACTGGTAGCGCTGTCGTTCGCTGTTCCCGCTGTCGCCCCTGGCGCTCCCGCGCGTGCCGCACCGGCGGTGCCCGACGGTGGTCCGGGGGCGTTTCGCTGGCCGCTGGGGCCGCCGGTGGCCGTGGTCCGCCGGTTCGAGCCGCCACCCGGACCGTATGGCGCCGGACATCGCGGCGTGGATCTGCGCGGCTCCCCGGACGCCGTGGTGCACAGCGCGGGCCCCGGGGTGGTCGCGTTCGCCGGGATGGTCGCCGGGCGGCCGGTGGTGAGCGTGTCGCACCCGGGTGGGCTGCGCACGACCTACGAGCCAGTGGACCCCTCCGTGAAGGCCGGCACCGTCGTCTCCGCCGGCACCCCGCTCGGCACGCTGCGGCCCGGCCACGCCGGCTGCCCGGCGGCCGCCTGCCTGCACTGGGGGCTGCGCTCCGGGGAGGTGTATCTCGACCCGCTGACGCTGCTGCGCCGCGGCCGGGTCCGGCTCCTGCCGCGCTAACGCCGCAGGAGCTTGGGCAGGCCCTCCACGAGGCGCTGGAAGTCGTCCTCGCGGTTGTAGACCTGCGCCGACAGCCGTAGGTAGCCGCGGCCGCGCCAGGCGGCGAGCCCGACCTCGGTGGCGAGCTCGTCGGAGATCCTGCGGCGCAGGGCGGTGGCCGCCGCCGGCTCCGTCACCGCGCCCTGAGGCAGCGGCACGACGGTCATCGGCAGCCCGGTCCGCGGCGGCACGGCCTCGCCGAGGGCCTCGGCGAGCAGTGCCTGGCCGTGCTCGGCGAGCGCGGTGTTGTGCCGGCGCACCGCGTCGAGGCCGAGGGAGCGCAGCACGAAGAGGCCCGTCGGCGCGGCGAGCCACGGCGTGTAGTCGCGCGCGCCCAGCCACTCCAGGCTGTCCGGGAAGCCGGCGTCCTGGTTCCAGGACACGACCAGCGACTGGAGCCGCTCCCGCCAGCGCGGCGCCACCGACAGCAGGGCCGTGCCGCGGGGTGCGTAGGCCCACTTGTGCAGGTTGCCGACCCAGAAGTCGGCGCCGATGCCGGCGACCGGGTCGGGCAGGATGCCGGGCGCGTGCGCCGCGTCGACCAGGACCGCGGCCCGTTCGCCGGCGCGGCCGCGGACCGCCTCGACGATCCTGCGGACCGGCAGGACCCGCGCGGTCGCCGCGGTGATGTGGTCGACGACCACCAGCCGCGTCCTGCCGGTGACGGCGTCGAGGACCGCCTCGACCGCGGCGTCGTCGTCGGGGGCGAGCGGCATACGGGCCACCCTCCGGCTCGCGCCGGTCCGGCGGCAGAAGGCGTCCACGGCGAGGTCGACCGCGCCGTAGCCGTGGTCGGTGGTGACGATCTCGTCGCCGCTGCCGAGGCTCCCGCCATCGCCGCCAATGCCGCCGCCGAGCGCGGCGAGGACCGTGGACGTGCCGGTCGTGGCGTTGTCGACGAGGGCCGTCAGGCCGGGGTCGGCGCCGACGAACGCGGCGAGGTGCCGGCGCACGTGCGCGATGCGCTCCTCCAGGCCGACGCTGAAGAACCGCGGCGGGTTGGCCTCGACCTCGTCGCGCAGCCGCTGCTGGGCCCGCTGCACCGGGATCGGCACCAGGCCGAAGGAGCCGTGGTTGAGCTGCGCGACCGCCGCGTCGTTGGAGAACAGCAGGCGTGCGCCGGGAATCGGCTCCGGAGCGGACATATCCACGATCTTAAGGTCCTGCGCCGCCCTTCCGGGTCGCGTTGCCGGAGTCAGGCGCGGGGGTGGGCCTGCTCGTACGCGGACCGGAGCCGCTCGATCGACACGTGGGTGTAGATCTGGGTGCTGGCCAGCGAGGCGTGCCCCAGCAGCTCCTGCACCGAGCGCAGGTCGGCGCCGCCCTCGAGCAGGTGGGTCGCGGCGGAGTGGCGCAGGTCGTGCGGGGAGGTGTGCGGCAGGCCGGTCGCCCTGGCGTGCCCGTCGACGAGGCGCCGGGCGGCCGTGGGCTGCAGGCGGCCGCCGCGCGCGCCGAGGAGCAGCGCCGCGCCGCTCGCGGGGCCGGCGAGGGCCGGGCGGCCGCTGCGCAGCCACTCGGTCAGCGCCTGCTCGGCGGGCAGCCCGTAGGGCACCGCGCGCTCCTTGTCGCCCTTGCCGATGACCCGCACGACACGGCGCATCCGGTCGACGTCGCCGACGTCCAGGCCGCACAGCTCGCTGACCCGGATGCCGGTGGCGTACAGCAGCTCCAGCACCAACCGGTCGCGCAGCCCCACGGCGTCGTCGCGGCCCGCGGGGGCGGTCACGAGCGTCTCGGCCTGGTCGGCGCGCAGCACGGTCGGCAGGTCGCGGTGCGCCTTCGGACTGGCGAGGCGCTGGCCCGGGTCGGTGGCGAGCAGGCCCTCGCGGTGGGCCCAGGCGGTGAACGTCCGCGCGGCGGCGGCGTGCCTGGCCAGGCTGGCACGGGCGGCGCCGGCCGCGCGCCGGCGGGCGAGCCAGCCGCGCAGCACCGCCAGCGTCAGCTCGCCCGGGGCGGTCGCGCCGGCGCGGGAGGCGTGGTCGAGCAGGGAGACGACGTCGCCGACGTACGCGCGGACGGTGTGCTCGGAGCGGTTGCGCTCGGCGGCGAGGTGGCGGGCGAAGTCGTCGACCGCGGTGCGCATGCCGTCCGGCAGCGCTTCATGCTGTTCCGCGACGCCGGTCGTCTGCGGCGGAGCCGCTCTTCTCGTCTTTTGCGTCGTCATTTGCGGCGGAGCTGGTCTTCGAGGAACCGCTCGATCAGGCCCCGGACCACCGCCGCCATCGTGAAACCGTGCTCGGCGCACCAGGCGCGCAGCTCGGCGTGCCGCTCGGTCGGCAGGCGAAACGTGACGAGCTGGCTCTCCTCGCCCGCCGGCAGGGCGCCGCCGAGGGCGTTGTTCAGCACGCCGGCGCGCATCTCGACGGCTGCGGCGAGCAGGTTGCCGCCGCCGGCCTGGGCCGGCGTGCCACGGTCGAGGAGCCAGACGGTGATCTCCTGGCGGGTTGGGGCGGGGAGCGTCTCGAGCAGCTCCACGAGCTTGTCGGCAGGGGCAGTCATGCCACCAACGATAGTGCCCGCTATCGCTGTGCGATATCGCCTTGAGTTCTTTGACTCCGTCAGGAAAATCGTTGACTATGTCAAGTATGACTGTCGCGGCCGTACGGGAGTTCAACCGCTACTACACGAACCTCATCGGGGTGCTGCGGGCCGGCCTGCACGACTCCGCCTACTCGCTGGCCGAGGTGCGGGTGCTGTACGAGCTGGCCGTGGACAGCGCGCACGACACGGCCGAGCTGCGGCGGCTGCTCGACATCGACGCCGGGTACCTGAGCCGGATCCTCGGCAGGCTGGAGGCCGACGGGCTCGTCGCGCGGTCCCGGTCCGCATCGGACGCGCGCCGCCGCCGCATCGAGCTGACGCCGGCCGGGCGGGAGGCGTTCGCGGCGCTGGACGCGCGCTCCGAGGAGCAGATCGCCGGGCTGCTCGCCTCCGTCGGCGAGGTCGACCGGCGGCGGCTGGTCGGCGCGATGGACACGATCCGGTCGGTGTTCGAGGGCGTCCTGCCGCCGCGCGCCGTGGTCCTGCGGCCGCCGCTGCCCGGCGACCTGGGCTGGGTCGTGCAGCGCCACGGCGCGCTCTACGCCGCGGAGTACGGGCTGGATGCCACCTTCGAGGCGCTGGTGGCCCGCATCGTCGCCGACTACGCGGCCTCGCACGACCCGAGGACCGAGGCGGGGTGGATCGCCGAGGTCGACGGCGCTCCCGTCGGGTCGATCTTCTGCGTACGGGCGGACGAGGGCGTGGCGAAGCTCCGGCTCCTGTTCGTGGAGCCGGCGGCGCGGGGGATGGGCGTCGGCGGCACGCTGGTGGACGAGTGCGTGCGGTTCGCGCGCCGGGCCGGGTATCGGGAGATGGTGCTCTACACGCAGGACGTGCTGCTCGCCGCCCGGCGCATCTACCAGCGGGCCGGGTTCGTGCTGGAGAGCGCCACCCCGGCGTTCGTGTACGGCGTGGACGTCGCCGAGGAGCAGTGGCGCCTGTCGCTGTGACGTTCCCGTTTTCCACAAGCGGCCCGTTGTCCACAGGTTGCCCGCTCGCGTCGCGCCCCGTTTCGCGAAACGCGGCAGGCTCCCGACATGACCAACACCAACCAGATCGTGGGCCGCTTCGGCGAGCGCCTGGCCGTGCGGCATCTCATCGCCCGTGGCCTCGTCCCCCTCGACCGCAACTGGCGCTGCCCGTCCGGTGAGATCGACGTGGTCGCCCGCGACGGGCCGGTGCTGGTGTTCGTCGAGGTGAAGACCCGCCGGGGCGCCAAGTTCGGGGCGCCGGCGGAGGCGGTCAGCGCCGACAAGGCCCGCCGCGTGCGCCGGCTCGCCGCCCGCTGGCTGGCCACGCACGGCGCCGGCGACCGGCGGCAGGTCCGCTTCGACGTGGTGGCCGTCCTGCTCGGCGCCGACACCGTCGGCGTGCGGCACCTCCGCGGGGTCTTCTGATGGGCTACGCGAAGATCCGCTCCGTCGCCCTGCAAGGGGTGGTCGGGCAGGTGATCGTGGTCGAGGCCGACGTCGCGCCCGGGCTGCCGAGCCTCGTCGTGTCGGGCCTGCCCGACGCCGCGCTCACCGAGGCCCGCGACCGCATCCGGGCCGCCGTGCACAACTCCGGGGCCACCTGGCCGCAGCAGCGCATCACGGTCAACCTGTTGCCCGCCCATGTGCGCAAGCACGGCTCCGGGTTCGACACCGCCATGGCGCTCGCCGTGCTCGCCGCCGGCGCCGACCTGCCGACGCGCCTGCTGGTCGACGCGGTCATCCTCGGCGAGCTCGGCCTCGACGGCACCCTCCGGCCCGTCCGCGGGGTGCTGCCCGCCGTGCTCGCCGCCAGCCGCGCCGGCGCCGGCCTCGTCGTCGTCCCACCCGGCAACGTCGACGAGGCGCGGCTCGTGCCCGACGTGCGGGTCCGCGCCGCCGACTGCCTCGGCCGCATCATCGGCTTCGTCCACGGCACCGAGACGCTGCTCGACCCGCCCACGCAGCCGCCACCGGCGCAGCGCCCGCCGGCCGACCTCGCCGACGTCCTCGGTCAGGAGCGCGGCCGCCGCGCCATCGAGCTGGCCGCCGCCGGCCGGCACCACCTGGCGATGTTCGGCCCGCCCGGCGCCGGCAAGACGCTGCTCGCCCAGCGGCTGCCCGGCATCCTGCCCGAGCTCACCGAGCGGGAGTCCATCGAGGTCACGGCGCTGCACTCGGTCGCCGGCGAGCTGCCTGCCGGCGCCGGCCTGATCCGCCGGGCGCCGCTGCAGGCGCCGCACCACACGTCCTCGATCGCGGCGCTCGTCGGCGGCGGCTCCGGCATCGCCAAGCCCGGCGCGATCAGCCTCGCCCACCACGGCGTGCTGTTCCTCGACGAGTGCGCCGAGTTCCAGGCCAGCGCCCTCAATGCCCTGCGCGAGCCGCTGGAGCACGGCGAGGTGCGGCTGCGCCGGGTCCACGGCGAGACGGTCTATCCAGCAAGGGCCCAGCTGGTCCTCGCCGCCAACCCGTGCCCGTGCGCCCGGCCCGGCGGCGACGCCATGTGCCAGTGCCCGCCGGGGGTGCGCGTCCGGTACCGGTCCAGGCTCTCCGGCCCGCTGCTGGACCGGGTCGACCTCCAGGTCGACGTGGTGGCGGTGCGCTCGGCGGCGCTCTTCGGCACCGAGCCGGCCGAGTCGTCCGCGACCGTCGCGGCGCGGGTCGTGCGGGCGCGGCAGGCGGCGGCGAGCCGGTGGGCGCCGCACGCCCGGTCCAACGGGGAGGTCCCCGCCGCCGTCCTGCGCGACCGGCGCTTCCGGCTGCCGCGCGCCGTGCTGCACCCGCTGTCCACCGCGATGGACCGCGGCCAGCTGTCGGCCCGGGGCATGGACCGCGCGACCCGCGTCGCGTGGACCGTCGCCGACCTCGACGGCCGCGACCGCCCCACCATCGGCGACGTCCATGAAGCCCTCGAGATGCGGTCAAGGAGAGGCCGATGAGCACCATCGACCGGGCGGCGCGGCTGGCGCTGGCCCATCTGGTGGAGCCCGGCAGCCGGGAGCTCGGGCTGCTGGTGCGGGCTGTCGGGGCGCCGGAGGCGCTGGTCATGGTGCTGCACGGGCACGGCGTCACCGAGGCGCTCGCCGGCGCGGTCCACGCCCGCCTCGACGCCACCCTGCTCGACGCGCGCACCGGCTCCGCGGACGCGTGGGCCGAGCGGGTCGCGCTCACCCTGGCCGGCGAGATGACCGAGCGGGCCGGCCGGCTCGGCGCTCGCATGGTCACCGCCGTCGACGACGAGTGGCCCACCGCGCTCGACGACCTCACCCGGGTCAGCCACGACGGCGCCGACGCCCTCCGCCGCGACACCGACCCGCCGTTGTGCCTGTGGCTGCGCGGGCCCGTCCGGTTGGAGGAGGCGCTGGAGCGGTCGGTGTCCGTGGTCGGTGCCCGGGCCATCACCCACTATGGCGAGTTCGTCGCGTCGGAGCTCGCCTTCGGCCTGGCGGAGCGCGGCTGGGCGGTGGTCTCCGGCGGCGCGCTCGGCGTCGACGTCACCGCCCACCGGGGCGCCCTCGCCGCCGGCGGGGTGACCTGCGCGGTGCTCGCCTGCGGCATCGACCAGGTCTACCCGGTCTCCAACGCGGCCGTGTTCGAGCGCATCACCGAGGAGGGGCTCCTGCTGACCGAGTGGCCGCCGGGCACCCGGCCGCACAAGACCAGGTTCCTGACCCGCAACCGGGTCATCGCCGCCGCCACCCGCGGCACCGTGATGGTCGAGGCCGGCTCCCGCAGCGGCGCGCGCAACACGCTGTCCTACGCCCGCCGCCTGGAGCGCTCCGCCATGGTCGTCCCCGGCCCGATCACCTCCGCGATGTCGGTCGGCTGCCACGTCGAGCTCCGCACCCCCGGCACCGTCCTCGTCACCCGCGTCGACGAGATCGTCGAGGAGGTCGGGCGGCTCGGGGAGCTCGCCGACCCCATCCACGGCGACGAGCGCCCCGAGGACGCCCTCGATGCCACCCAGGCCAGGGTCCTCGACGCGGTGGCCCCTCGGGCCGCCCGCTCGGCGGAGGAGATCGCCGCCATCGCGGGCGTCGCCACCCGCGCCGCCCGCCGGACCCTTCCCGTTCTGGAGCAGCACGGCTTCGTCGTCAGCACCGAAGCCGGCTACCGCCTCGCCCCGAAGAAGGCCCGCTCGTGACAGCCTCCCCGACCCGGCACGCCGTCAGCCGGCCGTCCTTGCCACCGCGCACGCCGGCCGCATCCGGACGGGTGCGCCCGCGAGCAGTGGCCAGACCGCACCCGCGGAAGGAGCGCCGGGCCGCCCGGGATGCCTCTCCTGGCCCGCAGCCCTGGCCCGCAGCCCTCGCCCGCAGCCCTGGCCCCCGACCGTCGCCGGTTCGCCCCGCGCCTCCGGGCGGCGTTGCCTCCGGGCGGCGTTGCCTCCGGGCGGCGTTGCCTCCGGGCGGCGTTGCGTCCGGGCGGGGGTTGCGTCCGGGCGGCGTTGCGGTTGGGTGGCGTTGTGTCCGGGCGGCGTTGCGTCCGGGCGGGGTTGTGTCCGGGCGGCGTTGCGGTTGGGTGGCGTTGCGTCCGGGCGGGGGTTGCGTCCGGGCGGCGTTGCGGTTGGGTGGCGTTGTGTCCGGGCGGCGTTGCGTCCGGGCGGGGTTGTGTCCGGGCGGCGTTGCGGTTGGGTGGCGTTGCGTCCGGGCGGGGGTTGCGTCCGGGCGGGGTTGTGTCCGGGCGGCGTTGCGTCCGGGCGGGGTTGTGTCCGGGCGGCGTTGCGGTTGGGCGGGGTTGTGTCCGGGCGGCGTTGCGTCCGGGCGGGGTTGTGTCCGGGCGGCGTCGCGTCCTGCGGGGTCGGGTCTGGGCGGGGGTCGTGTCCGAGGTTGTCGTGTCAGGCGGGGGCGGGTCTGGGCCGGGTTGCGTCTGGGCGGCCTCGTGTCCGGGGGCGTCGTGTCTGGCGGCGTCGGCTGCCAGATGTGTTCTCTGATCAGTCGGGTCGGCCGGGTTCGTGGATGGTCAGCGCTCTGGGCGTGGTGCGGTGCCGCTTGTCGAACGGCTGCTGTGGCCGTCCACACCCACGATCATGTGACGGGGGCGGGGTCAGAGGCGGCGGAGGCGGGTGATGGCTTCCTCGATGACCTCGTCGCGCTTGCAGAAGGCGAACCGGATGATGTGGCGGCCGGCGGCGGCGTCGTCGTAGAAGACCTGGGTGGGCACGGCGACGACGCCGCAGCGGTCGGGCAGGGCCAGGCAGAAGTCGACGCCGTCGGTGCCGCCGAGAGGGGTGATGTCGGCCGTGACGAAGTAGGTACCTTCCGAGCGGAGGACGGCGAAGCCGGCGGCGGTCAGGCCCTCGCAGAGGCGGTCGCGCTTGCGCTGGAGGTCGTCGCGGAACTGCTCGTAGTAGGAGGGCGGGGAGTTCAGGGCCACGGCGATCGCGGGCTGGAGGGGGCCGGCGTTGACGAAGGTGAGGAACTGCTTGACGCGCAGGGCGGCGGAGACCAGGTCGCGGGGGCCGCAGATCCAGCCGATCTTCCAGCCGGTGCAGGAGAAGGTCTTGCCGGCGGAGGAGATCTGCAGCGTGCGGGCGCGCATGCCGGGCAGGGACGCGATCGGCACGTGAGGGGCGTCGGCGTCGGTGAAGACCAGGTGCTCGTAGACCTCGTCGGTGACGGCGACCGCGTCGAACTCCTCGCAGAGGGCGGCGATCTGCGCCAGCTCGTCGGGGGTGAAGACCTTGCCGGTCGGGTTGTGGGGGGAGTTGAGCAGGACGAGCCGGGTGCGGGAGCCGAAGGCGGCGCGCAGCTCCGCCGGGTCGAAGGCGTAACCGCCGTCGTGGGCGCGCAGGGTCACCGGGCGGCGGACCGCGCCGGCGAGGGCGATGGAGGCGGCATAGGAGTCGTAGTAGGGCTCGAAGCAGACGACCTCGTCGCCGGGCTCGCAGAGGGCGAGGATGGTGGCGGCGATCGCCTCGGTCGCGCCGGCCGTGACGATGATCTCTCCGTCGGGGTCGTAGTCCAGGCCCCAGAACGCCTTCTGGTGGGCCGAGATCGCCGCGCGGAGCTCCGGGACGCCGGGGCCCGGCGGGTACTGGTTGCGACCGGAGCGGAGGGCCTCGGCGGCGGCGTCGAGCATGGCGGCGGGGCCGTCGGTGTCGGGAAAGCCCTGGCCGAGGTTGACCGCGCCGGTGCGGACCGCGAGTGCCGACATCTCGGCGAAGATGGTCGTGCCGAAGGGGCGCATCCGGGCGACGAGTTGATCACGCGAGGCGTCAGTCACCCACCGAGTATGCGACGCCGGTCACTGCTGGAGTTGCCCAGGACCGTCACCGGCGGATATCCGGCAGTGCACCGGAGTGGCGGGGATCATCCGGACCGCCTACCGTGACGGACCGTGGATGGACGCCGGAACTACTCCCCGGACCCGGATGCGGAGCCCCGCTGGTACCCGGACGACCGTGGATACGACGAGCCTGGCCGCGGCGAGCGCCGCGACGACCGCCGGGACGACCGGTCGCGCGACGACCGCGGCTACGGGGACGACCGCGGCTACACGCCGACGCGGTACGCCGACGAGCGTGAGTACGACGACGGCTACCGGGTCCCGGAGCCGCGCAGCGCGTCCCGCGGTTACGGCGGCGACCCGCTGCCGTACGGCGACAGTCCGAGCGGGCAGTTCAGCGCCCCGCTCCCATCGGCTCCCGAGCACCCCGACGCCGCCGAGTCGGTCTCCAGGTCACGGCGCTCCGAGGCGATCGACCGCAGCGCGCTGCAGCGGCCGGTGTCCGGCGGTGCGCCGAGCGCGCCCGTGAGCGCTCTGTCGTCGCCCGTGGTGACGGTGCCCACGGTGCCGGCGCCCCCGGCGGCGCCGCAGGGCGGGTACGGCCAGCAGGCTCAGCAGAGCCAGCAGGACGCGTTCGCGGCGCCGACGACCCTGACCGCGGCGATCCCGCCGCCGTCGGCGGCGCCCGCGGCCGCTGCCGCGGAGCCGGGCGGTGCGGTGTACCGGTCGAAGCGGCCGGGGCTGGCCGTCGTGCTGGTGCTGCTCACGATCGTCTTCGAGGTGCCGGTGCTGCGGTTGTTCCTGACCGCGATGACCGCCGACAAGATCGAGGCCACCGGCACGCTCGCGAGCATCTTCATGATCCTCGGGCTGCCGATGTTCGCCCTCGGCCTGTACGGGCTGATCGGTGGCGCCGCGGCCGCCGCCTCGGGGGCGCGGGCCTGGCTGCGGACGCCGCTGGCGTACCTGCCGATCGCGGTGCTGCTGTTCATCGCCGCGGCCCTGTCCACCTGACCGGCCGCGCCGTTCCCACGTGACGAGCCGGCGGCCGGTCCACGTGACCGGCCGCGGCCTGTCCACCGCAGACGCGCCGCGGCCCTGTCCACGTGACGAGCCGCGGCTTGCGCATAGGACCGGCCTCGGCCTGTCCGGCCCGACGGGCTGCGACCCTGTCCACGTGACGAGCCGACGACCGGCTGACCGGCGAGCGCTGAACCAGACACCGAGGCCCTCCGCCGCGGTGGGCGGACGAGGCCCTGCCGGGTGACGGACCGGCCTGGTCGGCGCGGCGGCCGGGGGCGGATTCGTGGGTCGGCGGCGACTGCGCGTACACTTCCGGACGGCGACCGTGCACGCACGGTCGACCTCGCGCGCCCTCCCGCAGCCCGCCGCTTTCTCGCGCCGGGCCAGAAACCAGGGCGGCGGCCGCCCTGGTCCCGATCCGCAGCCACGCGCTGGGTCGGGTGAGACGGCCGACGACCGGGCGCCAGGACGGCGGACCGACCGGACCGTCGTGGAAACCAGGATCGAAAGGATCCCACGAACATGGCTGTGACCATGCGTCAGCTGCTGGAAAGCGGCGTGCACTTCGGACACCAGACCCGCCGTTGGAACCCGAAGATGAAGCGCTTCATCTTCACGGAGCGCAACGGTATCTACATCATCGACCTGCGCCAGACGCTGGACTACATCGACAAGGCCTACGACTACATCCGCAACACCGTCGCCGAGGGTGGCTCGGTGCTGTTCGTGGGCACGAAGAAGCAGGCGCAGGAGGCGATCGCCGAGCAGGCGACGCGTGTCGGTCAGCCGTACGTCAACCACCGCTGGCTGGGTGGCATGCTGACCAACTTCCAGACCGTCTACAAGCGGCTGCAGCGGATGAAGGAGCTCGAGTCCCTCGACCTCACCGGCACCGCGCAGGGCTACACGAAGAAGGAGACCCTGCAGCTGTCGCGCGAGCAGACCAAGCTGAGCCGCACGCTCGGTGGTCTGCGCGACATGCAGAAGCTCCCGTCGGCGATCTGGGTCATCGACACCAAGAAGGAGCACATCGCGGTTGACGAGGCCCGCAAGCTGGGTATCCCGGTCATCGCCGTGCTCGACACCAACTGCGACCCCGACGAGGTCGACTTCCCGATCCCGGGCAACGACGACGCCATCCGCTCCGCCGCCCTGCTGACCCGCGTGGTCGCGGACGCGGTCGCGGACGGTCTCATCGCCCGGTCGGGCCGCGCCACCCGTGCCGACCAGAAGCCCGAGCCGGGCGTCGTGGCCGGCGACGAGCCGCTCGCTGAGTGGGAGCGTGAGCTGCTCGAGGGTGCCAAGCCCGACGACGCCGCTCCCGCCGCCGAACCCACCCAGGCCTGACACGAGCCGTCAAGGCGAACTCAAGCGAGAGAGAGTCATGTCCAACTTCACCGCCGCGGATGTCAAGCGACTCCGCGATCTGACCGGCTCCGGCATGATGGACTGCAAGAAGGCGCTCGAGGAGGCCGAGGGCGACTTCGACAAGGCCGTCGAGCTGCTGCGTATCAAGGGTGCGAAGGACGTCGGCAAGCGTGCCGGCCGCACCACGGCCAACGGCCTGGTCGCCCACGTCGGCTCGGGTCTGGTCGAGATCAACTGTGAGACCGACTTCGTCGCCAAGAACGAGGCGTTCGTCGAGCTCGGCCAGAAGCTGGCCAAGCATATCGACGAGACCAAGCCGGCCGACGTCGAGGCCCTGCTGGGCTCGAAGCTCGGCGACAGCACGGTGGCCGAGCTGATCCAGACCGAGTCGGCGCGCATCGGCGAGAAGCTCGTCATCAACCGCCTCGCGGTCCTGGGCTCGCCGGTCGCGATCTACATGCACCGCAAGAGCCCGGACCTGCCCCCGCAGGTCGGCGTCGCGGTCGAGTTCACCGGCAAGGACGACGAGGCCGCCCTCGCCGACGCGCGTGGCATCGCGATGCAGATCGCGGCCATGCGGCCGAAGTACCTGACCCGCGAGGACGTCCCGGCCGACACGGTCGAGTCGGAGCGCCGCATCGCCGAGCAGACCGCTCGCGAGGAGGGCAAGCCGGAAGGCGCCCTGCCGAAGATCATCGAGGGCCGGGTCAACGGCTTCTTCAAGGACTTCGTCCTCGTCGAGCAGGCGTCGGTCAGCGACAACAAGAAGACCGTCAAGCAGGTGCTGGCCGAAGCCGGCATCGAGGTGACACGGTTCGTCCACTTCGAGGTCGGCCAGGCCTGATAGCAGGGCGCGGAGGGGGTCACGGAATCCACACTGGATGCCGGGACCCCCTCGTCATATCCCCTTCCAGCGGCAGAACGGACACGGAGAGGTTGCCCAGATGACGCACACCGCTGTGGAAGCGGCAAGGCAGGCATTGACGCCGGCCCCGATCGGGGTGCGACGCGTCGTGCTGAAGCTCTCCGGCGAGGTGTTCGGCGGTGGCGCCGTCGGCGTCGACCCGAACGTGGTGCGGCACATGGCCCGCCAGATCGCGGCCGTGGTCCGCCGCGGTGTCCAGGTGGCCGTCGTCGTCGGTGGCGGCAACTTCTTCCGGGGCGCCGAGCTGTCCCGGGCCGGCATGGACCGGTCCCGCGCGGACTACATGGGCATGCTCGGCACCGTCATGAACTGCCTCGCGCTGCAGGACTTCCTGGAGAAGGAAGGCATCGACACGCGGGTGCAGAGCGCGATCAGCATGGCGCAGGTCGCGGAGCCGTACATCCCGCGCCGCGCGATCCGGCACATGGAGAAGGGGCGGGTCGTGATCTTCGGCGCCGGCGCCGGCATGCCGTACTTCTCGACCGACACCGTCGCCGTGCAGCGCGCCCTGGAGATCCACGCGCACACGGTCCTGATGAGCAAGAACGGCGTCGACGGTGTGTACACGGCCGACCCCCGTACCGACCCGACGGCCCGCAAGCTCGACAGCCTGACGTTCGCCGATGCCCTGCTGCAGGGCCTGCGGGTCGTCGACCAGACCGCGTTCAGCCTCTGCCAGGAAAACGCGCTGCCGATGCTCGTGTTCGGCGCCGAGGGGGAGGACAGCGTGGCTCGCGCGTTGAGTGGTGAGAGGATCGGCACGCTCATCACCGCTGAGCCCATCCCGGACCGAGGAGGAAAGACCACGTGATCGAAGAAGCTCTCTTCGAGGCCGAAGAGAAGATGGAGCGCGCGATCGAGCACGCCAAGGAGGAGTTCGCGGTCATCAGGACCGGCCGAGCGACCCCGGCGATGTTCGGCAAGGTGATGGTCGACTACTACGGCACGCCCACCCCGCTGCCGCAGATGTCGTCGATCGCCATCCCGGAGCCTCGTATGGCGATCATCAAGCCGTACGACGCCTCGGTGATCGGTGCGATGGAGAAGGCGATCCGCGACTCGGACCTCGGGGTCAACCCCAACAACGAGGGCACGCAGATCCGGATCAACCTCCCGCAGATGACCGAGGAGCGGCGCCGCGAGATGATCAAGATCGCGCGGCACAAGGCCGAGGACGCCCGGGTCGCCGTGCGCAACGTGCGCCGTAAGGCGAAGGAAGAGCTCGACCGCATCGTCAAGGACGGCGAGGCGGGCGAGGACGACGGGCGCCGCGGCGAGAAGGAGCTCGACGACCTGACGCACAGGTTCGTCGCCCAGATCGACGAGCTGCTCAAGCACAAGGAATCAGAGCTCCTCGAGGTCTGATGACGCCCCCCGGTAACCCTTCGACCAGGGCGCGGCACATTGATGCCGCGCCCGAGGCGTCTATGCCAAACGAACCAGCGCCGGCCGGCGAGAAACCCAAGCGCCGCGCCGGCCGCAACCTTCCCGCCGCGATCGGTGTCGGCGTGGGCCTGGGCGGTGCGGTCATCGCCTCGCTCTTCGTGTGGATCCCGGCGTTCCTCGGTCTGGTGGTGCTCGCCGTCCTGGTCGGCATCTGGGAGATGGTCCGTGCCGTCAGCGTCAACAAGGCGAGGCCGCCGCTCGCGCCGCTGCTCGTCGGCGGGCCGGCCATGGTGGTGCTCGCCTGGTTCGGCGGCGCCGAAGTCCTGCCGGTCGGCCTGCTCCTGACGCTGCTGGCGGTGTTCGTGTGGCGGTTCGCCGGCGGTCCCCGCGACTACCAGCGGGACGTCACCGCAGGTGCCCTGATCGCGGTGTACGTGCCGTTCCTCGGCGCCTTCGCGGCGCTGCTCGCGCACCCCGGCAAGGACGTCTCCGACGGCGCGGTGCGGGTCCTGGTGACGATCGTCGCCGTGGTGCTGTCCGACACGGGTGGATATGTGACCGGTGTCTTCCTCGGCAAGCACCCGATGGCACCTTCCGTCAGCCCGGCGAAGTCGTGGGAGGGCTTCGCGGGGTCGGTCGTGTGGACCGGTGCCGGCAGCGCGGTGGCGATTCCGCTGCTCCTGTCCGACGCCGTCTGGTGGCACGGGGTCGTCTTCGGGGTCGCGGTCGCGGCCGCGTCGGTGCTCGGCGACCTCGGCGAGTCGCTGATCAAGCGCGACCTGGGCGTCAAGGACATGAGCAACCTGCTACCAGGTCACGGTGGGCTCATGGACCGGCTGGACTCGATCCTGCTCGCCCTGCCGACCGCGTACGCCGTTCTGGCGTTCCTGGTGCCCCCGTCCTAGTGCCCTTGGCCAGCGGTACTGAAGATCACGCGACTCGGCATGGGACACTTGAAGACGTCATGACACAGCTTCCCGTTCTGAACCTCGAATCCACCGCGACCGGCACGACGAGTGACGGCCGCCGGGCGACCATGCCACCGCGTCACCTGGCCGACCTCGATCTCGCCGGGCGCCGGGCCGCCGTCGCCGAGCTGGGGGAGCAGGCGTTCCGCGCGGGGCAGGTGTCGGCGCACTACTTCGGCCGGCTGGTCCGCGACCCCGCCGACATGACGGACCTTCCCGCCAGGAGCAGGGACGCGATCGCGGAAGCGCTGCTGCCGCGCCTGCTGCACCCCGTACATGAGAAAGCCACCGACGACGGGGCGACCCGCAAGACGTTGTGGCGGCTTCACGACGGCTCCCTCGTCGAGAGCGTTCTCATGGGATATCCAGACCGCGTGACGGTGTGCGTGTCGAGCCAGGCGGGCTGCGGGATGGCGTGCCCATTCTGTGCCACCGGCCAGGCCGGGCTCACCCGCAACCTCTCCACCGCGGAGATCGTCGACCAGGTCGTCTGGTTCGCCGGGATGGCCGCCCGCGGGGTCCTGCCCGGCAGCCCGGACCGGCTGTCGCGGGTCGTGTTCATGGGCATGGGCGAGCCCCTCGCCAACTACAACCGGGTCGTCGCGGCGGTCCGCAGGCTCACCGACCCCGCCCCGGAAGGGCTCGGGCTCTCCCAGCGGCACATCACCGTGTCCACCGTCGGGCTGGTCCCGGCGATGCGCCGGTTGACGCAGGAGGGGCTGTCGGTGACGCTTGCGCTGTCGCTGCACGCACCCGATGATGATCTGCGCGACACGCTCGTGCCGGTCAACCAACGTTGGAAGGTCGCCGAAGTGCTTGATGCCGCGTGGGAGTATGCGGCTCGCACTGGTCGGCGCGTGTCCATTGAATACGCAATGATCCGGGATGTGAACGACCACCCGTGGCGGGCGGATTTGCTCGGCCGGCTCTTGTCCGGCCGTCTCGCGCATGTCAATCTCATCCCGCTCAATCCGACACCCGGGAGTAAGTGGGACGCTAGTCCCAAGCCGGTGGAGCGAGAGTTCGTCCGGCGCCTCCGGGCGGCAGGGGTCGCGACCACGGTGCGCGACACCCGCGGCCGGGAGATCGACGGGGCCTGCGGGCAGCTTGCCGCCTCAAACGGTGGCAAGGTGGGAGAGCGTGAAACAGGCTTGCTAGCACGGCGAGCGAACGAGGAGACACAGTGAGTCAGGGTCAGCGGTTCCGGCGCCGTGCGCTGCGGCGGGGATACAAGGTCGACGAGGTCGACTCGTTCCTCGACCGGGTCGAGGCCACCCTCTCCGGTGACCCGATGGGCGCGCCGGTGAGCGCTCAGGAGGTCCACGATGTGGTCTTCCGGGTGCGCTTCGGCGGATATGACGAGTGGCAGGTGGACCTGCACCTCGACCGGGTCGAGCGCCAGCTGGCCGAGCTGGAGGAGCGCGGCGGCGGTGGCTTCGGCCGCGCTCTCGACTCCCGCGGTGGCGAGATGCGCAGCGGCGAGATGCGCATGGCCCCCGAGCGGATGCCCGAGCGCATGCAGCCCGAGCGCATGGGCCCGCCCCCGATGGAGCGCATGCAGCCCGAGCGGATGGGCCCCCCGCCCATGGAGCGCATGCAGCCGGAGCGGATGGGCCCGCCCCCGATGGAGCGGATGCAGCCGGAGCGCATGGGCCCCCCGCCGATGGCGCCGCCGCCCCCCCTGCCGCCGCGGCCGGCCCCCACTCCCGCCGGCCCGCCCCGCGACCCGAACTACGGCCGTTACGACGAGCCCACGTACGGTGGCGCCTTCGACGACGACCGGGGCTACGAGGCGCCGCGCCAGCCGCGCGCGGACATGACCGCCGAGATCCGCATGGACCGCGACCGGCCCGAGCCGGCGACCTACGGCGGCGCGCCCGACCGTGACCGCGACCCGTATGGCGGCGGCCCCGACCGCGACCCGTACGGCGAGCCCTACGGCGGCCCGCCCCAGGCCGCGCCGGTGCAGCACCAGTCGACCGAGGTGGCCCGCATCGACCAGCTGCGTCGCACGTTCCAGCTGCGCCGCTTCGGCAGCGGCTACGACCGCGCGCAGGTCGACCGGCTGTTCGAGGGCGTCATGGCGTCACTGTCCGGCCGTGGCGGCCCGCTCACCGACGGTGACCTCGACCCGTCGCACTTCAACCTGGTGCCCGGCGGCTACTTCGAGGCGGAGGTCGACGCCGCCCTCAAGGAGGTCCGTGACCTCGTGATGCGCCGCCGCTGAGCGCAGACGCGAAAAGGCGCACCGGTGCTTCCGGTGCGCCTTTTGCCGCATGTACGACCAGCGACTACCGAAGGCCGTTCCGGCGCAGCACCCAGTCCCCGACGAGGGCGAGCACCAGTACACCGGCGGTCGCGATCAACCAGATGTCCTCGACCCGGCCCTGGTGGTTGCCGACCAGCATCCCGAGGATGAGCAGCACGGTGACGGCAGCACCGAAGCGGGCGGCCCGCGGGTGTCCCGGCTTGTGCTGGTCGGGAGAGGTCACAGGCTCGTGCTCGGCCACGACGCGTCCTTTCGCTGCAGGTGTGCTTCGCGACAAAGTCTGGCATGCGGCACCCGGACCGACGGTTGCGGGTCGGTCGGGTAGCGTCGGAGCGGCATGCCAGTTGTAGTTCGAGGGAGGAACGCGGTGCGGATCACCGGGACGGGACACGCCAGCCTGCGCATCGACACCGATGCCGGCAGCATCCTCTGTGATCCGTGGGTCAACCCGGCGTACTTCGCGTCGTGGTTCCCGTTCCCCGACAACTCCCTGCTCGACTGGGAGACGCTCGGCGACTGCGACTACCTCTACGTGTCCCACCTGCACCGGGACCACTTCGACGCGGAGCACCTGAAGCGCTTCGTGTCGAAGAAGGCGACGGTGCTGCTGCCCGAGTTCCCCACGTCGGAGATGCGCGACGAGCTCGAGGCGCTCGGCTTCACCAGGTTCCTGGAGACCAAGAGCGACCACGTCCACGAGCTCGACGGCGGCCTGAAGATCATGATCCAGGCGCTCACCTCGCCGACCGACGGGCCGATCGGTGACTCCTCGCTGTGGGTCGAGCACAACGGCGTCCGCGTTCTCAACCAGAACGACGCCCGCCCGACCGACCTCACCACGTATGCCGAGCTCGGGCACGTGCACGCGCACCTGCTCCAGTTCTCCGGCGCCATCTGGTACCCGATGGTCTACGACCTGCCGCAGGCCGCGAAGACCGCGTTCGGCAAGCAGAAGCGCGACCGGCAGTTCGACCGGACCTTCCGGTACATCGACGACCTCAAGGCCTCGCACGTGGTGCCCATCGCGGGGCCGCCGTGCTTCCTCGACGACGAGCTCTGGCAGTTCAACGACATCTTCGGTGACGAGGGCAACATCTTCCCCGACCAGTGGGTGTTCCAGCAGGAGTACGCCAAGCACGGCGGCACCAACTCCACGGTGCTGCTGCCCGGGTCGGTGATGACGGTGACCCCCGACTCGGTCTCCACCGTGCACCCGGTCGACGTCGAGGAGTTCTTCGCGCACAAGCGGGAGCACCTGGAGGAGATGCGTGAGCGGAAGCGGCCGATCATCGAGGCCGCGAAGGCGTCCTGGCGGCACCCCGAGGTCGACGTGCTCAAGGAGATGAAGCGGCGGATCGAGCCGCTGCTGGACGAGTCCGTCTACCTCGCGAAGGGCGTCGGCGGCCCGGTCCGCTTCGACCTGGTGGGGTACGACGGCACCTCCGTCGAGTCGATCGTCGTGGACTTCCCGGGCAAGCAGGTCCGCCAGTACGCCGACGAGAAGGTCCGCTACCGCTTCCGCACCGAGCGCGCCCTCATCGAGCACCTCCTCTTCATCGAGGAGGTCGACTGGGTCAACTCGCTCTTCCTGTCCTGCCGCTTCACCGCCACCCGCATCGGCCAGTACAACGAGTTCGTCTACTCGTTCTTCAAGTGCCTGTCGGAGGAGCGCCTGCAGTACGCGGAGGGCTGGTTCGCCGAGCAGAAGCCCGACGCCGAGGACATCAAGCTGGGCGACTGGATCGTGCAGCGCCGGTGCCCGCACCTGAAGGCCGACCTGACCCGCTTCGGCATCGTCGACGGCAACACGCTCACCTGCCAGCTGCACGGCTGGAAGTTCGACCTGCCCAGCGGGCGCTGCCTGACGAGCGTGGGGCACGAGCTGCGCTCCCGCGCTGCCGGTGCTGCGGCGCCGGCTTCTGCTCCTGCTCCTGCTCCTGCTCCTGCTTCCGTGGATGGCGCTGCGGCGGAATTGTCGTAGGTCGGCGGTAGCCTCTGTTCGTGTTGGAGAAGGTTCGGAAGCTGCTCGCCAAGGCCGAGGATCCCGCGTGCACGCGGGAGGAGGCCGAGGCGCTGACCGCCAAGGCCGCCGAGCTCATCGGCAAGTACGGCATCGATCAGGCACTGCTCGCCGCCACCGACGGCCTGCGCCCGCAGACCGTCGGCAACCGGCTGGTCGAGCTGCACCCGCCGTATCTGCGCGAGAAGGCCCATCTCCTGCACGTGGTCGCCACCTCCCTGCGCTGCCGTTCGGTCCGCCTGCAGCACCGCACCCGCGACGGCCTGCGCATCTCCATGCACCTGTTCGGCTTCGAGTCCGACGTCGCCGGCGTCGAGCTGCTGTTCGCGTCCCTGCTCGTCCAGGCGGCGCGCGGCGTCCTCACCGAGCCCGTCCCGCCCGGCGAGCAGGTCGCCGCCTGGCGCCGGTCCTGGCTCATCGGCTTCGGCTCGGCGGTCGCCCACCGTTTCGCCGAGGCCGACGAGCGCAGCCGCGCCGCCACCCCCGACCAGCCGGGCGTGGCCCTCGTCCTGGCCGACCGGGGCCGCGCCGTCGACGTGGCGGTCGACGAGCAGTATCCGGACCTGCGCACCGCCCGCCCCCGCCGCTTGACGGGCGGCGGCTTCGACGCGGGCAGCGCCGCCGGCCAGCGTGCCGACCTCGGCAACCCCCGCGTCCCGACCGCCGCCCGCCAGCCCTTACCAGGCTGACCCGCCCCGCCCGGGACTCACCCGGGATCTCAACCCCCCACCGCCCCAACCCAGTGTTTGCCTGATTCGTCCCGCGCCGGTCTGCGCTTGTTCACGGGTTGGCCGTCGCGGGTGGCGAGGAGGGGTCCTCGAGGGCGGAGGGGCAGCGGCGTTGCTGCGCTGGTCTTGGCAGGCTGCGGCGAGGTCGGCTCGGGGGTCCGCCTCCACAGCTCATGATCCCGGATGGTTGTGGGCGCTGCTGCCCGACACGCACAACGCCCAGGCCCGCATCCGGGTCTCCGCGCTCAACGAGGTGGTCCGGCGCGTCGGCCTGGTGGTTCTGGCTGCCGGAGTCGCTTGGGAGCAGGGGGAAGTCAGCGGGTGGGGGTGTTGAGCTGGTTGTGGGCGAAGGCCTGGGGGTCGGTGTCGGGGTCGCGGTCGAGTTGCTCGTCGACGGGGACCCACTGGTCCTCGACGACGGGTTCGGGGACGCCGACGCGCAGGGCCTCCAGCTGGGCGCCGAAGGCGATCCCCAGGAACAGGGCGATCCCCGTCAGGTTCGCCCACAGGAGGAGGGCCATGATGCCGGTGAGCGCGCCGTAGGTGGCGCCGAAGGCGTCGCTGCTGCTGACGTAGAACGCCAGGAGGGCGCTGATGAGCCACCAGAAGGCGGTGGAGAGGGCGGCGCCGAAGAGGAGCCAGGAGAAGGCGGGCTGGCGGCGGCGCGGGGCGAAGCGGAAGATGGCGGCGACCGCGGTGACGACGAGGGCGACGCTGAAGGGCCAGCGCAGGAACTGCCAGACGGCGTCGACGGGGGCGCCCCAGGAGGGGTAGTGGGCGCGGACGGAGCGGCCGAGGTCGCCGCCGGCCACCAGCATGAGGAAGCCGGCCAGGGCGGGGATGCCGGCGCCGGCGGCGAGCAGGACCGCGCGGCCGTACTTGAGGTGGGCGGGACGGTCGCGTTCGACGCCGTAGATGCGGTTGGCGCCGCGCTCGATCTGGGCCATGGCGGTGGTGAGGGCGACCATCCCGGTGAGCAGACCGGCGGTGAGGGCGAACTCGCCGATGTCCTCGGCGCGCTCGGAGTCGGCGAGCAGGTCGTGGACGAGCTGGTCGCTGGCGCCGGGGGTGAGGGCGAGGACGGTGTCCGCGACGACCTCGCCGCCCTCGGCGACGCCGAGCTTGCTGACCAGACCGGTGAGGGCGATCAGGAACGGCACGATCGCGAGGCAGAGCTGCAGCCCGAGGGCGCGCGCGTGGCTGAAGCCGTCGCCGTACCGGAAGCGCAGGAAGGCGTCGCGCAGCAGGCACCAGCCGCCGTGGCGCCGCAGCGTGTGCCAGGCGTCGTCGGCGGAGAGGTCGTCGCGGGCCATCAGGCGCGTTTCGGGGACCTGCCGGGTGCTGCTCACGCGGGTTGATTTCCCGTCGCGGCGGAACCGAAAACTTGCCTATGATCGATGGGCACGGCGATGAAGCGGACGCATCCGCGCCTGACGACCGCATGGTGGTGCTGCCGCTGAGCCGTTGCGTCGAGGTCACGGCGGCGTGCCGTGGCGAAGGTGTGGTGGCACCGCGACCGGCCCCATCGCCCACACCTCCGGGGAGCGGAGTCTCTCGGGAGGTGTCATGCATCGCATCCTGTCCAGCCAGCTTTCTCAGTACGTCGGCCAAACGGTGAACGTCGCGGGCTGGGTCCATCGGCGGCGGCTGCTCGCCAAGGTCGCGTTCGTGGTCCTGCGCGACCGCGAAGGCCTGCTGCAGATCGTGTGCAAGGAGTCGGCGGTGCCGGCGGAGGAGCAGGTCGTCGCGGTGACGGGGCGGGTCGTCGCCAACGAGGCGGCGCCCGGCGGGGTGGAGCTGGTCGAGCCGGTGTTCACCGTGCTGGGGGAGGCCGAGCCGCCGCCCGTGGAGCTGTTCCGGCCGGAGCTCAACGCGTCGCTGCCGATGCTGCTGGACCACGCCGCCGTGACGTTGCGGCACCCGCAGCGCAAGAAGGTGTTCGCGGCGTCGGCGAAGGCGGTCGGCGCGTTCCGCCGGGCGCTGGACGAGCGGGGCTTCACCGAGGTGTTCACGCCGAAGATCGTCGGCAGCGCCACGGAGAGCGGCGCCAACGTGTTCGAGATCGACTACTTCGGCGCGAAGGCGTACCTGGCGCAGTCGCCGCAGTTCTACAAGCAGACCATGGTCGGTGTCTTCGAGCGGGTGTACGAGGTCGGCCCCGTCTTCCGGGCGGAGCCGCACGACACGTCCCGCCACCTGGCGACGTACACGTCCCTCGACGCCGAGCTGGGGTTCATCGAGAGCCACCGCGACGTCATGGCCGTGCTCACCGAGGTGATCCGGGCGATGGTCGGCGCCGTGGAGGAGTTCGGGTTCCAGGCGGCGGTGCCGGCGCAGATCCCGGTGCTGCACTTCCTGGAGGCGCTCAAGATCGCGGGGGCGCCGGAGGACGAGCCCGACCTCGCCCCGGAGCACGAGCGCGCGCTGGGGGAGTGGGCCGCGCGGGAGCACGGTTCGGACTTCCTCTACGTGGAGGGGTACCCGATGCGCAAGCGGCCCTTCTACACCCACCCGCAGCCGGGTGAGCCGCGCTGGTCCAACTCCTTCGACCTGCTGTTCCGGGGGCTCGAGCTGGTCACGGGCGGGCAGCGGCTGCACCGGCACGAGGACTACCTGGCGGCCCTGAACCACGACACGGGGTCGCTGGAGACGTACCTCGAGGCGTTCCGGCACGGCATGCCGCCGCACGGCGGGTTCGCGATCGGGCTGGAGCGGTTCATGGCCCGTCTGACCGGCGCTTCGAACGTCCGCGAGACCACGCTCTTCCCGCGTGACCTGCACCGCGTGGCCCCGTAATTCGATTGCTCGGTGGCAAGTGATGATCTATAATTGGTACATGTGTACTAACGGGGATGGCATCTGGGATTCACCGCGATGACGGTCGGTCGCGGGGGCGCACCACTGTGTGCCCCCGCGGCATCGGCACCCGGTCGGCCACCTCGACACGTGCACGCCTGAGACAATGGACGGGTGATCCCCCGCGAGATCGTCCTGCTGGGCTCGACCGGCTCGATCGGCACCCAGGCGATCGACATCGTCCGTCGTAATCCCGACAAGTTCCGAGTGGTCGCGATCGGTGCCGGCGGTGGCAACGTCCGCCTGCTCGCCGAGCAGGCGCTGGAGCTCGGCGTCGACGCGGTCGGCGTGGCGAAGGCCACCGCCGCGCAGGACCTGCAGCTCGCGTTCTACACCGAGGCCGCCCGCCGCGGCTGGGCGACCGGCGACTTCCGGCTGCCGAAGATCCTCGCCGGGCCCGACGCGATGACCGAGCTGGCGCAGTGGCCGTGCGACATGGTCCTCAACGGGGTCGTCGGCTCGCTGGGCCTGGCCCCGACGCTCGCCGCCCTGCGTGCCGGCCGCATCCTGGCCCTGGCCAACAAGGAGTCCCTGGTCGCCGGTGGTCCGCTCGTCCGAGCCGCCGCCCGGCCGGGCCAGATCGTCCCGGTCGACTCGGAGCACTCGGCCCTCGCGCAGGGGCTGCGGGGCGGCGCGGCCAAAGAGGTCCGGCGCCTGATCCTGACGGCGTCGGGCGGCGCGTTCCGCGGCCGGACCCGCGAGCAGCTCGTCGGGGTCACCCCGCAGGAGGCGCTCGCCCACCCGACCTGGGACATGGGCCCGGTCGTCACGATCAACAGCGCCACGCTCGTCAACAAGGGCCTCGAGGTGATCGAGACGCACGAGCTGTTCGGGGTGCCGTACCGCGACATCCACGTCATGGTCCACCCGCAGTCGGTGATCCACTCGCTGGTCGAGTTCCACGACGGCTCGACGCTCGCCCAGTGCAGCCCGCCCGACATGCGCCTGCCGATCGCGCTCGCCCTCGGCTGGCCCGACCGGGTCGCCGACGCCGCGCCGGGCGTGGACTGGACCAAGGCCCACACGTGGGAGCTGCGCCCGCTCGACGAGGAGGCGTTCCCCGCGGTCGCCCTCGCCAAGGCGGCCGGGGAGGCGGGCCGGTGCCGGCCGGCGATCTACAACGCCGCCAACGAGGAGTGTGTGGCCGCGTTCACAGCGGGTGAGCTTCCTTTCCTCGGAATTGTGGAGACTTTGGAGCAGACCCTTACGGACGCACCCGACTTTGCCGAACCAGGTACCGTCGATGACGTGCTCGCCGCCGAATCCTGGGCGCGGGCCTATGCGCGCGAGCGGATCGCGGGCGGGAAAGGGGCCTGATGGCGTTCACGGTGGGGATCGTCCTCTTCGCGGTGGGGATCCTGTTCGCGGTGTGTCTGCACGAAGCGGGGCACATGCTGACCGCCAAATGGTTCGGCATGCGGGTGACCAAGTACTTCGCCGGGTTCGGCCCGACGATCTGGTCGTTCAAGCGCGGCGAGACCGAGTACGGCATCAAGGCGCTGCCGTTCGGCGGCTTCGTGAAGATCGTCGGGATGACCCCCCAGGAGGACGACGTCGACCCGGTGACCGGGGTCGCCGGCGCCGACGACCCGCGGGCCATGTGGCGCTTCCCGGTGTGGAAGCGGACCATCGTGATGAGCGCGGGCTCCATCACCCACTTCGCGATCACCCTCATCACGCTGTGGGTGCTCTTCTCGTTCGTCGGCATCCCCGACCCGGAGACCAAGGCCGAGAGCTGGCCGGTCCGGGTCGGCCCGGTCGCCGAGTGCATCAGCACCAAGTGGGAGTACGACGCGAGCACCAAGGCGCCGAAGGCCTGCGACCCGGCCAAGGACCCGAAGAGCCCGGCGGCGCAGCTCGGCCTCAAGCCCGGTGACCTGATCACGTCCATCGACGGCGTTGCGACCCCGAGCTCCAGCGTGCTGCGCGAGGAGCTCAAGAAGGTCACCAACAAGAGCGTCGCGGTGACGTGGACCCGCGACGGCAAGACGCTCAGCGGCACCGCCGCCATCCCCGAGGCGCAGCGGATCAAGGCCGACGTCGTCAAGCCCGCCGACAAGATCACCGCGGACGACCTGGAGCAGGGCGGCCTGCTGGGCATCAGCATCGCCCCGCGGACCTCGGACATCCCGCACGTCTCGTACGGCCCGGTCGAGGGCGTCGACAAGACCTTCACCATCACCTGGTCGCTGATCGACCGCACGTTCGCCTCGTTCAAGGACATCCCGGAGAAGGTGCCCAACCTGTTCAAGGCGATCTTCGGCGAGAAGCGCGACCCGGAGACCCCGGTCAGCGTCGTCGGCGCCAGCCGGATCGGCGGCGAGCTGTTCGAGCTCGGCGACTGGGCCTCGCTGCTGCTGCTCTTCGCCAGCCTGAACCTGTTCTTCGGCATCTTCAACCTGTTCCCGCTGCTGCCGATGGACGGCGGTCACATCGCGATCGCCTGGTTCGAGCGCGTGCGGTCCTGGTTCGCGGCCAAGCTGGGCAAACCCGACCCAGGTCGGGTGGACTACTACAAGCTGGCGCCCATCACGCTGGGCGTGATAGGCATCCTCGGCGTCTTCGTCCTGCTGACGGTGACCGCCGACTTCGTGAACCCGATCAGCCTCAAGTAGACGATCACAAGACCTGAACAGGTGGCGCATTCCATGACCGCTGTCAGCCTCGGCCTGCCGGCCGTCCCTCCGCCGGCACTCGCACCGCGCCGCAAGTCCCGCCAGATCATGGTCGGCTCCGTGCCGGTCGGTGGCGGCGCGCCGGTGTCCGTGCAGTCCATGGCGACCACGCTCACCGCCGACGTCAACAGCACGCTCCAGCAGATCGCCGAGCTCACCGCCTCGGGCTGCCAGATCGTGCGGGTCGCCGTGCCCAGCCAGGACGACGTCGAGGCGCTGCCGGCGATCGCGAAGAAGTCGCAGATCCCGGTCATCGCCGACATCCACTTCCAGCCGAAGTACGTGTTCGCGGCGATCGACGCCGGCTGTGCGGCCGTCCGGGTCAACCCGGGCAACATCCGCCAGTTCGACGACAAGGTCAAGGAGATCGCGAAGGCGGCCTCCGACGCGGGCATCCCGATCCGCATCGGCGTCAACGCCGGCTCCCTCGACAAGCGCCTGCTGGAGAAGTACGGCAAGGCGACGGCCGAGGCGCTGGTCGAGTCGGCGCTGTGGGAGTGCTCGCTGTTCGAGGAGCACGGCTTCCGCGACATCAAGATCTCGGTCAAGCACAACGACCCCGTCGTGATGATCCGGGCGTACCGGCAGCTCGCCGAGCAGTGCGACTACCCGCTGCACCTGGGCGTCACCGAGGCCGGCCCGGCGTTCCAGGGCACGATCAAGTCGTCCGTCGCGTTCGGCGCGCTGCTCGCCGAGGGCATCGGCGACACGATCCGCGTCTCCCTGTCGGCGCCGCCGGTCGAGGAGATCAAGGTCGGCAACGCGATCCTCGAGGCGCTCGGCCTGCGCGAGCGCGGCCTGGAGATCGTCTCGTGCCCGTCCTGCGGCCGCGCCCAGGTCGACGTCTACACCCTGGCCGAGCAGGTCACCGCCGCGCTCGACGGGTTCCCGGCGCCGCTGCGGGTCGCGGTCATGGGCTGCGTCGTCAACGGTCCGGGTGAGGCGCGTGAGGCGGACCTCGGCGTCGCGTCCGGCAACGGCAAGGGGCAGATCTTCGTCCAGGGCAAGGTCATCAAGACGGTGCCCGAGTCGCAGATCGTGGAGACCCTGGTCGAGGAGGCGCTGCGCCTCGCCGAGGAGATGGGCGTCGATCTGCCCGAGGAGCTGCGCGGCCTCGGACCCTCCGTCACGGTCCACTAGTGCCTGACACGGGGACGGCGGCGGCGGGTATGTGCGGCTGTCCCCGGGTGGATCTGGCAGGCTTGTACGCATGCTAACGGTGGCGGCGAGGCTCCTCGGCGACGCCGAGCGCGGCGCGGTCGAGCGGCTGCTCGACGGCGACCCGTTCGGCGGCGCCCAGGTCGCCGAGCGGATCTCGATGGCCGGGCTCGCGTGGTGGCGACAGGACGCCCGGATCTTCGGTTACGGGTCGCGCCGCCACCTGGAGTCGCTGTGCTGGCTCGGCGCCAACCTGATCCCCGTCAACGCCTCGGCACCGGCCGTCGCGGCGTTCGCCGACATGGTCGCGGGTGAGCCGCGCGGCTGCTCGTCGATCGTCGGGTCCGCCGACGCGGTCCTCGGCCTGTGGAGCCGGCTGGCACCCTCGTGGGGGCCGGCGCGAGACGTACGGCCGAACCAGCCGCTGATGGCGACCTCGTCGCCGGCGCCGGCGCCCGCCGACCCGGGGGTGCGCCTCGTCCGGCCCGACGAGATCGACCTGCTCTTCCCGGCGGCGGTCGCGATGTACACCGAGGAGGTCGGCGTCTCACCGACCGCCGACGGCGGCGAGCGCTCCTACCGGGAGCGGGTCGGCGAGCTCGTCCGGGCCCGCCGGGCGTACGCGCGGGTGATCAACGGCAAGGTCGTGTTCAAGGCCGAGCTGGCGGTGGTCACCAAGCACACCGCGCAGATCCAGGGCGTCTGGACCGCGCCGGAGTGGCGCGGCCGGGGGCTGGCCCGGGGCGGGATCGCCGCGATCGTGCGCGACGCCCTGCGGCGCGTGGCACCATCGGTCAGCCTGTATGTCAACGACTACAACACCCCTGCCCGCGCGGTGTACGAACGGTGCGGGTTCCAGCAGGTGGGCACCTTCGCGACCGTACTGTTCTAAACCGCCATTTCCCGGCAAACTGCCCCCGCGTGCAGGATGATCAAGAGGCCACCCGGCTGAACAAGGGAAGCTTCGCATGGGCCACATCATCCGGCAGCTGACGCCCAACACCACGCGCTACTACTGGTACCCGGGGGACAAGAAGGAGTGGCTGCGCGCCCTCGTCGCCTGCGGGGCCGGCGGGGCGGTGTTCGGGCTGACGGTCCTGCTGACCAGGAGCGTCGTCGCCGCGACGGTGCTCGGCGTCTCCACGAGCGTCGGGTGTGCCTGCTTCAACCTCGGCCGCCGCGACACCAGGGCGCTCGACGGCCTCGACACCGCCACGATCACCCGCCGCGAGGCGGTCGCCGCCTCGGGCCGGGGCGCCTGGCGCGGCATGGTCGAGGGGGTCGCGGTCGCGCTCGCCGTGCTGCTCGTCGCGTACCTGCCGGCCCAAGGCCTCCTGGCCGACTGGCTGCTGCCGCTGGTGCCGGCGCTCGCCGCGG
This sequence comes from Dactylosporangium sp. NPDC050588, assembly GCF_040654975.1. NCBI lineage: Bacteria > Bacillati > Actinomycetota > Actinomycetes > Micromonosporales > Micromonosporaceae > Dactylosporangium > Dactylosporangium sp. NPDC050588. Next base: position 92,945 of record NZ_JBFAJA010000009.1, read on the forward strand.
GGATCGCCCGCCAGGGCGGCCTGCTCAGCGCCCGCCTCACCCACGAGTCGGCGAAGGCCTCGACCCTGCCCGGCTTCCGCAACCAGATCGCCCAGGCCGCCCGCCACTGACGGCGGGTCAATCCGCGTACGCGGGGCGCTGGCGCAGCGAGCACAGCACCCACGCGCTGTGCGAGCCCGCCTCGGCGGTGTAGAAGATCACCTTCTGGCCGGCGTCGGCGATGTCGAGCACCTCGCAGTCGAAGACCAGCTCGCCGTGGACGGGGTGGTCGAGGCGCTTCGTCGTGGTGCGGCGGACGCAGACCTGGTGCTCGTCCCAGCGGCGGGTGAACTCCGGGGCGGCCGAGCGCAGCCGCGCGATCAGCGACTGGATGCCGGGGTCGCCGGGGTACCGGACGGACGCCGCCCGCAGGTCCGCCACGCACTCGTCGGCGAACTGCGACGTCTCCGGCGCCGTCAGGTCGGCGGGGCCGGTGAACAGGTTCCAGATCATGTTGCGCGAGCCGGGCATGACGGCGGCGGGGTCACCCATCAGGGCGACGGCCATCGGGTTCCAGGCGAGCAGCTCGTACTTCGCGTCGATCACGAACGCCGGGGTGTCGTCGAGGCGGTCCAGGAGGTGCAGGATGCCCGCCGACACATGCGGCGACGGCCCCGCGGGGAGGGCGGGCTGCTCGCCGGCGACCTGGAAGAGGTAGGTGCGCTCGTCGTCGAGCAGGCGCAGCGCCCGGCCGAGCGCGCCGAGCACCTGCCGCGACGGGCGGGGCCCGCGGGCCTGCTCCAGGCGGGCGTAGTAGTCGACCGAGATGCCCGCGAGCCGGGCCACCTCCTCGCGGCGCAGGCCGGGGGTGCGCCGGCGGGCGCCGCCGTCGATGCCGACGTCGGCCGGGAGGACCTTCGCCCGGCGGCTGCGGAGAAACGCGGCGAGCTGTTCCCGGTCCATGCGCTCCATGCTGCCGGACCGCGCGGCGGCAGGCCAGGCGCCAACCAGGGACCGCCGATCCGATGTTCGGCACGGCTCTGCCGCGACCGCCGCCCGGCGGGCAGCGTGGCGGCCATCGACGAACCACGCGTCGCCCTCGTCACGGGCGCGAACAAAGGCATCGGATTCGAGATCGCGAAGCTGCTCGGCACCAGGCACGGCATGAAGGTCCTGGTCGGCGCGCGGGACGCGGTGCGCGGCAAGGAGGCGGCCGCGGCGCTCGGCCCGTTCGCGACGGCGATCACCCTGGACGTGACCGACGAGGACAGCGTCGGCCGGCTGGCGGCCCTGGAGCGGCTCGACGTGCTGGTCAACAACGCCGGCGTGCTGCTGGAGCGGGGCGCGCCGCCCAGCGGGACCCCGGTCCAGCTGCTGCGGAACACGTTCGCGACGAACGTGTTCGGCGTCGTCGCGGTCACCAACGCGGCGCTGCCCGCGCTGCGGCGCTCCGACGCGGGGCGGATCGTGAACCTCAGCAGCGGGCTGGGGTCCCTGGCGTTCACCACGGAGCCGTCGCACGTGTACGCGCAGAACCCGCTCCTGGCGTACAACGCGTCCAAGAGCGCGCTGAACGCGGTCACCGTCTCCTACGCCAACGAGCTGCGCGCGACGGCGATCAAGGTCAACGCCGCCGACCCCGGCTACTGCGCGACCGACATGAACGGCCACTCCGGCCCGCGGACCCCGGCGCAGGGTGCGATCGCTGCCGTCCGTCTGGCCACCCTCCCGGCGGACGGCCCGACCGGCGGCTTCTACGACGAGGACGGCCCGGTGCCCTGGTGATCAGGCATCTGGTCTGACGGGAACCGGGCGAGGAACGCCGCGGCGGCGGCCGATCGGGGGCCGGTGCGGCGCCACGCGAGGCCGAGCCGGCCGCTCAGCGCGGGGCGCGTGATCCGCAGCGCGTGCAGCCCGGCGAAGCCGCGGGCGATCGACGCCGGCAGGATCGCCACGCCCAGCCCGCGCGCGGCCAGCCGGGCCACCACCTGCGGCGTTCCCGCCTCGAACGCCACCCGCGGTGCGAACCCGGCGGCCGCGCACGCCGACTCGAGGATGCCGCGGATGCCGGTGCCGCCGGGGAGGCAGACGAGGGGCCGGTCCCGCAGGTCCGCGATCCGCACCGCCGACCGCCGGGCCCAGGCGTGACCGGTGGCGACCGCGGCGTCGATCGCCTCGTCGGTGAGCATGCGCACGCCGAGGTCGGGCGGCGGGGTGTCGTACGCGATGACCGCCGCGTCCAGACGCCCGGAGAGCAGCCCTTCGACGAGCCGGTCGGTGGTGTCCTCGGTGAGGGTGATCTCGACCCCCGGGTGCGCGGCGTGGAAGTCCGCGAGCACCCCGGGCAGGTCGACGTCGTGCGAGGTCACGGTGCCGATCGCGAGCCGGCCGCGGGCCAGCCCGGCGAGCTCCGCGGCGGTCTGCCGGGCGCCCTCGACGGCCGCGAGGGCCGCCCGGGCGTAGGGCAGGACCGCCGCGCCGGCCGCGGTCAGCCGGACCTCCCGGCCGGACCGGTCCAGCAGCTCCTGCCCCAGCTCCCGCTCCAGCTTCCTGACCTGCGCGCTCACCCCCGGCTGCGCCACCCGCAGCCGGGCCGCCGCGCGGGTGAAGCTCGCCTCCTCGGCGACGGTGACCAGGTACACCAGCTGATGCAGCTCCATAAGCACCGATGCTAGAAGTCAGCAGGAACGGGTCTTGGAGTTATACGACGAACGGGCGCACGGTGGACGCATGACCGCGACAGCGAAGACCCCCGAGGACCTGACCCGACTCTTCGTCGAGCGTGCCAACGCCGGCGACGCGGAGGGGCTCGCCGCGCTGTACGAGCCGGACGCCGTCCTCGCCTACCCGCCGGGCGAGACCACCGTCGGCCGCGACGCCATCCGGAAGGTCTGCGAGGCGATGATCGAGCACGTGCCGCACTTCGCGCTGGAGCCGCTCACGCCGACCGTCCTCAGCGGCGACCTGGCACTGACCGGGACCCGGTCCGCCGACGGCAAGGGGGGCCGCGTCCAGGTCGTGCGCCGCCAGCCCGACGGCTCCTGGCTGCGCGTCATCGACAGGCCCGAGCAGCCCTGACCGCACCCGCACCCGCACCCGCGTCGGCGTCGGCGTCCGCGTCCGCCTCCGCGTCCGCGTCCGCGTCCGCGTCCGCGTCCGCGAAGCAGGATCAGGCGCGCACCCGGAGCATCTTCGGGTCGTAGAGGGGCTCGGCGCGCACGACGGCGGGGGACCAGCGGTCGAAGACGGAGATCTCGACGGGGGTGCCGACCGGCGTCGTCGCCGGCAGGTACGCGTAGGCGATCGACGCTCCGACCCGGTAGCCGAACCCGCCGGACGTGACCCGCCCGCACGGCACGCCGTCGACGCGGACCGGCTCGCCGCCGAGGCAGACGGTGGCGGGATCGTCCAGCACGAGGCAGCGCAGCACCCGGTCGGGGGCGTCGGGAAGGGCGTCCCGGCCGATGAAGTCCTTCGACCGCGCGACGAACGGGCCGAGGCCGGCGGAGATCGGGTCGGTGTCGGTGGTGAGGTCGGCGCCCCAGACGCGGTACCCCTTCTCCAGGCGCATCGAGTCGATCGCCCGGTAGCCGCCCGGCCGCAGCCCGAGCGGGGCGCCGGCCTCCATCAGCAGGTCCCACAGCGTCAGCGTGTACTCGGCCGGCGCGTACAGCTCCCAGCCGAGCTCGCCGACGAAGGTGACCCGCTGGGCGAGGACCGGCACCGGGCCGACCGTGAGCCGTGCGGCCCGCATGAACGGGAAGTCCGCGTCGGCCAGCGACGCGTCGGTGAGCGGCTGGAGGATGTCACGGGCCGCCGGCCCCCACAGGCACAGGCAGCCGTGCGCCGACGTGACGTCGTCCACCAGCACGTCCGGACCCGCGAACCGGCGGATCCAGGCCGCGTCCCGCACCCCGCTCGCGGTGCTGGTGACGATCCGGAAGTGCGCCTCGCCGAGTCGCGTCACGGTCAGGTCCGCCTCGACCCCTCCGCGGGTGTTGAGCATCGAGGTGTACGTGAGCCCGCCCGCCGGACGGTCGACGTCGTTGGCACACAGCCGTTGCAGCAGCCGCAGCGCGCCCGGGCCGCGCACGTCGAGCTTCGCGAACGACGACTGGTCGAACAGCCCGGCGGCGGTGGCGGTCGCGGCGACCTCGGCGGCGATCGCCGGCGACCAGTGCCGCCCCGCCCATCCGCGCGGCGCGGTGACGCCGGGCACGGCGAGCTCCGCGTTGACGCCGAACCAGTTCGCCCGCTCCCACCCGGCCTTCTCGCCGAGCGCGGCGTCGAGCGAGGCAAGGCGCGGCCACACGGGGGAGCGCCGCAGCGGGCGGCCGGCGGTCCACTCCTGCCCGGGGTACACCACGTCGTAGTAGCGGGAGTAGCCGTCGAGCGCCTTCGCCGCCGCCCAGGTGCGGCTCGCCGCGTGGGCGCCGAAGCGGCGGACGTCCATCGTGGACACGTCCCACTCCGGGGCGCCGCCGACGATCCACTCGGAGATCACCTTGCCGACGCCGCCGGCCGCGGCGAGCCCGTGCACGCAGAAGCCGGCGGCGACCCAGAAGCCGGCCACCGAGGTCTCGCCGAGCAGGAACTCCCCGTCCGGGGTGAACGCCTCCGGCCCGTGCACGATCCGGTCCATGCCGACCGTGCGCAGCGCCGGGACCCGGTGCCGCGCGTTGCCCCACGACTCGGCGAACGTGTCCAGGTCGGGCTCGAACAGGGTCCGCGCCGCCGACAGCGGGTCGGGGTCGTCCCACAGCGCCGGCTGGCGCACGTAGCCGCCGACGAGCAGGCCGCCGACCGGCGCGGGGGCGCCGCGGAAGTACACGATCCGGTCGGGGTCCCGGACCGTCGGGATGTCCACTGTGGAGCCGGCGCCGTCCAGCGCACCGGTGACGACGTACTGGTGCTTGATCGGCACGATCGGGATGTCGACGCCGGCGAGCCGACCGACGTGCCCCGCGGCGGCGCCGGCGGCGTTGACGACGACCTCGGTGGCGATCCGGCCGGCGCTCGTCGTGACCGCGGCGACCCGGCCGGAGACCGTCTCGACGCCGGTGACGCGGACCCCGGTGACGATCCGGACGCCGAGCGCGGTCGCGCCCGCGGCGAGCGCGGCGGCCAGCTGCGCGGGCTCCAGCCAGCCGTCGCCGGGCAGCCAGCCGGCGGCGAGGACGTCGCCGACGTCGAGCAGCGGCAGCCGTTCCTTCGCCTGCGCGGCGGTCAGCAGGTCGAGCTCCAGGCCGTACGTGGTCGCCGAGCTGACCTGCCGGCGCAGCTCCTCGACGCGCGAGGGGGTGGTCGCCAGGCGCAGCCCGCCGACGCCCCGCCAGCCGGGGTCCAGCCCGGTGAGGGTGCGCAGCTCCGCGTACAGGCCGGACGAATACATGATCATCCGGGTCTGGCTGATCGTGGAGCGCAGCTGCCCCACGAAGCCGGCCGAGTGCCAGGTCGTGCCGTCGGTGAGCTCGTGCTGTTCGAGCAGCACGACGTCGGTCCAGCCGAGTCGTGCCAGGTGATACGCCACGCTGCAACCGGCGACGCCGCCGCCGACGACCACCGCGCGGGCGGCTGCTGGAAGGTCCGACATTGCATGATTGTGATCCCGCGTGCCGGGCTTGTAAAAGGTCTGAAGCAATACCGGTAAACGCGAAGATCCCTCTTGACGACCGGCCGTGGCAGGCGTTAACTGTGCCCCACTATGACGTCGGTCACTACAGTCCCCGGGGTGTAAAAGGTCTGTAACCGGCGTGGACCGCGCGGCGAAGGGGCCGGGTGCCATGACTGCGGTGCCGTCCATCGCGGACCTGCTGGAGCGGGTCCCGTCGTGGGTGGGCCGCGCGGTCGAATGGCAGCGGCTGCAGGGCGGGCTGTCCCATCACATCTACCGGGTCGACGTCGACCGGGTGCCCTACGTGCTGCGGGTGCTGGAGCCGGCGGTGTCCGCCGCCGGCCTCGGCGTCCCGCCGGAGCAGGAGATCGCCAACACCGTGCTCGCGGCGCGGACCGTCGGCGCGCAGGTCTACGAGGTCCTGCCGGACGTCCCGGCGGTCGTCATCGAGTACCTCCCGGGCCGGACCCTCGGCGCCGCCGACGTGCGCCGCCCCGAGATCGTCCCGTCCATCGCGACCGCCTGCCGCCGGCTGCACGCCGGCCCGGCGTTCGGCAACGAGTTCGACATCTTCGCCAAGCGGGCCGAGCTGCTCGGCGTCTGCGCGCGGCACGACCTGCCGCTGCCGGACGGCTACCTGGACCGATCGTCCACAGTGGACGCGCTGGAAAGGGCGCTGGCGGCGCGGCCGCTGCCGCGCGTGCCGTGCCACAACGACCTGCTCGCCGAGAACTTCATCGTCACCGGCGACGGTGTGCGGATCATCGACTACCAGCTGTCCGGCAACAACGACCCCGCATTCGAGCTCGGCGACATCGCCGCGGAGGCCGACTACGACCCGGATCTGGTCGGCCTGCTGGCGGGGGAGTACTTCGCCGACGCAGACGAGGCTCTCCGCGCGAGGGTCCGGCTGTATCAAGTCGCGTCCAACGTCACCTGGACGCTGTGGTTCACCGTCCACCATGGACTGTTCAAGTCCGCCGCGTTCGACTACGCGGCGGAGGCGGCCGAGAAGTGGGGCCAGGCCAAGGATGCCTTGGACGACCCCGGCCTCGGCAGGCTCCTGGCGGCGGCCAACGGAAGGAACCCCCACCCCTAAAAACCGAGGAGGTGCCCATGGCATCACCGACCGTCGACGCAGACGAACAGCGGCTCGCCGAGCTGGGCTACAAGCAGGAGCTGCGCCGCAAGTGGAGCGGCTTCTCCAACTTCGCCATCTCGTTCTCCATCATCTCGATCCTCGCGGGCTGCTTCACCACGTTCGGCCAGGCGTGGATGAACGGCGGCCCGGTCGCCATTTCCTGGGGCTGGCCGCTCATCTCGATCTTCATCCTGATCATCGGCTTCTGCATGTCGGAGCTGGTGTCGGCGTACCCGACGGCCGGCGGCATCTACTGGTGGGCCGCCAAGATGGGCAAGCCGATCCACGGCTGGTTCACCGGCTGGCTCAACCTGATCGGCCTGATCGCCGTGACCGCGTCGGTCGACTACGGCTGCGCGACGTTCCTGAGCCTGGTGCTCGACGCGTACACCTCGTGGGACAGCGGCAACCTGTACCTGACGTTCCTGTTGTTCGTGGTGATCCTCGTGCTGCACGCGGCGATCAACATCTTCGGGCACAACGTCATCGACGTGCTGCAGAACGTCTCGGTGTGGTGGCACGTGTTCGGTGCCGCCGCGGTCGTGCTGATCCTGGTGTTCGTGCCGGAGAAGCACCAGAGCCTGCAGTTCGTCTTCACCGAGCGCTTCAACAACTCCGGCTACTCCGACGGGCTGTACTGGTTCCTGGTGCTGCCGTTCGGCTTCCTGCTCACCCAGTACACGATCACCGGCTTCGACGCGTGCGCGCACGTGTCGGAGGAGACGAAGGGCGCGTCCACGGCCGCCGCGAAGGGCCTGTGGCAGTCCATCTTCTACTCGGCGATCGGCGGCTGGATCCTGCTGCTGTCGTTCCTGTTCGCGGCGACCGACGTCGACGCGATCACCGAGGCCGCCGGCTTCTCCGGCGCGATCTTCGAGACGTCGCTGAGCTCCGGCTTCTTCAAGGCGGTCATCCTCATCTCCACCATCGGGCAGTTCTTCTGCGGCATGAGCTGCGTGACGAGCATGTCCCGGATGACCTATGCGTTCAGTCGTGACCGGGCCGTGCCGGGCTGGCAGCTGTGGTCCAAGGTGGACCGCAACGGCACCCCGGTGAACGCGATCCTGGGCGCTTCCGCGGCCGGGCTCGTGCTCACCCTGCCCGCGCTGTACAAGAGCCCGACGGGCGCGCCCACCGCCTTCTACGCGGTGGTCTCGGTCGCGGTCATCGGCCTGTACCTGGCCTTCCTGATCCCGATCTACCTGCGCCTGCGGATGGGCGACAGGTTCGTGCCCGGCCCGTGGACGCTCGGCTCGAAGTACAAGGTGCTGGGCTGGATCGCGGTCATCGAGATCGCCGTCATCTCGGTCTACTTCGTGCTGCCGCTGTCGCCGGCCGCGATCCCCGGCAACAAGGACTTCTCCTGGCTCAACGTCAACTACGCGCCGCTGGCGATCCTGCTGGTCATCGGCGGCGCCGCGCTGTGGTGGACGCTGTCGGCGAAGCACTGGTTCAAGGGCCCGATCCGCACGATCGACGAGGCGATCGCGGAGGACACCGCGGCGTCCGTCGACTAGGGAATGATGTGGTCCGGGCGGCGCGCGAACGCCGTCCGGACCCATCGAGGCGAGGAGGGCGGATGCCGGTGGCCACTGAGCCCCTGTCGGGTGTGCCGATGTGGCGTCCGGTCCGGGGCGGCAACGCCTTCGAGATCACCGTGGCACGCCTGGCCCAGGCGATCCGGCTGGGTCTCGTGCCGGTCGGCGAGCGGCTCCCGCCGGAGCGCGAGCTGGCGGAGCGCCTGCAGGTGAGCCGGGTGACGCTGCGCGAGGCGATCGCCGCCCTGCGGGAGGCCGGCTTCCTCGAGTCGCGGCGCGGGCGCTCCGGCGGCACGTTCGTGGTGCGCTCCACCGGCGACTCGCACCCCGACGCCGCCGAGCAGGACGCCGCCGCCCTCGCCCGCGAGATGGGCGACGCGCTGCACGACGCGCTGGACTTCCGGCGGGTCCTGGAGCCGGGCGCGGCCGCGCTCGCCGCGACGAGGTCGCTGTCGGCCGCGGACCGGGCGCACCTGGTCGCCTGCCTGGCCGCGGCCCGCACCCGCGACCCGAGGACCCGGCGGGTCAACGACTCCCGCCTGCACCTCGCGATCGCCTCGGCGAGCGGCTCCACGTCGGTGGCCGCCTCCATCGCCGACGTGCAGCTGCGCCTGGACCGGCTGCTCGCCGCGATCCCGGTGCTGCGCCGCAACCTCGACCACTCCGACGCCCAGCACGAGCGGGTCGTCGAGGCGATCCTCGGCGGCGACCCGGTCGTCGCCCGCACCGAGATGGAAGAGCACTGCGACGCGACCGCCGCCCTGTTGCGCGGTCTGCTCGGTTGAGTTTATGGTTTGTTTCTAGACCTTTAGGGGATGGGCGATGCTGACGATCGAGCAGCTGCGCGTTGCGGTGAGCGAGGGTGAGATCGACACGGTCGTCGTGGCGGTCACCGACATGCAGGGCCGGTTGCAGGGCAAGCGGTTCTACGCCCCGCACTTCCTCGACGAGGTCGTCGCCCACGGCACCGAGGGCTGCAACTACCTGCTCGCGGTCGACGTCGACATGAACACCGTCGAGGGCTATGCGATGTCGTCCTGGTCCTCCGGCTACGGCGACTTCGCGATGATCCCCGACTTCGCCACCCTGCGCCGCATCCCGTGGCAGCCCGGCACCGCCCTGGTCCTCGCCGACCTGCGCTGGCTGGACGGCGAGTCGCCGGTGGCCGCCTCGCCCCGGCAGATCCTGCGCGCGCAGCTCGCCGGGCTCGCCGACACCGGCCTCACCGCCTACACCGGCACGGAGCTGGAGTTCATCGCCTACCGGGACAGCTACGAGGAGGCGTACGCCAAGGGGTACCGCGACCTCACCCCGGCCAACGTCTTCAACGCCGACTATTCGCTGCTGCAGACCGCCCGGATCGAGCCGCTGCTGCGCCGCATCCGCAACGACATGGCGGGCGCCGGCCTGGTCCCGGAGAGCGCCAAGGGCGAGTGCAACCTCGGCCAGCACGAGATCGCGTTCCGCTACGACGAGGCGCTGCGCAACGCCGACGGGCACGTGCTCTACAAGAACGGCGCCAAGGAGATCGCGGCCCAGGAGGGCGTGTCGATCACCTTCATGGCCAAGCCCAACGCGCGCGAGGGCAACTCCTGCCACATCCACTTCTCCCTGAGAAGAGACGGGCAGCGGGTGGACGAACCGACCTTCCACCACGCCATGGCCGGCCTGCTCGCGACCATGCGCGAGTTCACCCTCATGTACGCGCCGAACATCAACTCCTACAAGCGCTACCAGGCGGGCTCGTTCGCGCCGACCGCGGTGCGCTGGGGCAACGACAACCGCACCTGCGCGCTGCGCGTCGTCGGCCACGGCCCGTCGCTGCGGGTCGAGAACCGGGTGCCCGGCGCCGACGTCAACCCCTACCTGGCGATCGCCGCGATGGCCGCCGGCGCGCTGCACGGCATCCGCAACGAGCTGCCCCTCGAGGACATCTACACCGGCAACGCGTACCAGGACGACACCGCGCCCCGGGTGCCCTCGACGCTGCGCGAGGCGCTCACCCTGTGGGAGGGCAGCGACCTGGCCCGCGCGGCATTCGGTGAGGACGTCGTGGCCCATTACGCCAACAACGCCCGGGTCGAGCTGGCAGCGTTTGACGCGGCGGTCACCGACTGGGAACTCCAGCGCGGCTTCGAAAGGCTCTGAACACGCATGCATGACGTCATTTCGCCGGTGACCGAGGAAGTGGTCGCCACGGTGCCATCCCTGGGCGTCGAGGAGACCGACGCCGCGATCGAGAAGGCCCACCAGGCGTTCCAGGCATGGCGGGCCGTGGCGCCGGGCGACCGGGCCCGGCTGCTGCGCCGCTTCGCCGCGCTCGTCGACGAGCACAACGAGGAGCTCGCGCAGCTGGAGGTCCGCAACTCCGGGCACACCATCGGCAACGCCCGCTGGGAGGCCGGCAACGTCCGGGACGTGCTCAACTACTACGCCGGGGCGCCCGAGCGGCTGAGCGGGCGGCAGATCCCGGTCGCCGGCGGCATGGACGTCACGTTCTACGAGCCCCTGGGCGTCGTCGGGGTCATCGTGCCGTGGAACTTCCCGATGCCGATCGCCGGCTGGGGCTTCGCCCCCGCGCTCGCCGCCGGCAACACCGTCGTGCTCAAGCCCGCCGAGCTCACCCCGCTGACCGCCCTCCGCCTGGGCGAGCTGGCCCTGGCGGCCGGCCTGCCCGAGGGTGTGTTCACGGTGCTGCCGGGCAAGGGCTCGGTGGTCGGGGAGCGGTTCGTCACCCACCCGCTCGTGCGCAAGGTCTGCTTCACCGGCTCCACCGAGGTCGGCAAGCGCATCATGGCCGGCTGCGCGCAGCAGGTGAAGCGGGTGACCCTGGAGCTCGGCGGCAAGAGCGCCAACATCGTCTTCGCCGACGCGGACCTCGCGAAGGCGGCCGCCGGCGCGCCGGGCGCGGTCTTCGACAACGCGGGCCAGGACTGCTGCGCCCGGTCCCGCCTGCTCGTCCAGGCCAGCGTGTACGACGAGTTCATGGGCCTGCTGGAGCAGTCGGTGACGGCGTTCCGGTGCGAGGACCCCGCCCTGGAGACCGCGCAGATGGGGCCGCTGATCTCCGCGGGGCAGCTGGCATCGGTGCGGTCCTATGTGGACGACGCGCTGATCACGGGCACCGCGCCCGGCGGACCCGGCTACTGGATGGCGCCGACCGTGCTCGCCGCGGACTCGACGCAGGACCGGCACTGGCGCGAGGAGATCTTCGGCCCCGTCCTGTCGGTGCTGCGCTTCGACGACGAGGCCGACGCGATCCGCCTCGCCAACGACACCGAATACGGCCTGTCCGGCTCCATCTGGACCGGCGACCTGGGCCGCGGGATCCGCGTCGCCCGCGGCGTCGAGGCCGGCAACCTCAGCGTCAACTCCAACTCCTCGGTGCGGTACTGGACGCCGTTCGGCGGCGTGAAGCAGTCCGGCCTCGGCCGTGAGCTCGGCCCGGACGCGGTCGCCGCGTTCAGCGAAGTCAAGAACGTCTTCTTCAGCACGGAGGTCTAAGTGCAGGCTCGTCTCCAGGACCGGGTCGCGGTCATCACCGGCGCCGGCAGCGGCATCGGGCTCGCCACGGCGCGCCGGTTCGCGGCCGAGGGCGCCAAGGTCGTCGTCGTGGACCTCAACCCCGACGCCGGCAAGGCCGCCGCCGAGGAGGTGGGCGGCGAGTTCGTGGCCGCCGACGTCTCCGACGAGGAGCAGGTCAGGGCGCTCTTCGACGGCGTCGCCGAGCGGCACGGGCGGCTCGACATCGCGTTCAACAACGCCGGCATCTCCCCGCCGGACGACGACTCGATCCTCGACACCGGCCTCGAGGCGTGGGAGCGGGTGCTGAAGGTCAACACCACCAGCGTCTACTTCTGCTGCAAGTACGCCATCCCGCACATGCGCGCCCAGGGCAAGGGCTCGATCATCAACACCGCGAGCTTCGTCGCGCTGCTCGGCGCCGCCACCTCGCAGATCGCCTACACCGCGAGCAAGGGTGCGGTGCTGTCGATGACCCGCGAGCTCGGCGTGCAGTTCGCCCGCGAAGGCATCCGGGTGAACGCGCTGTGCCCCGGGCCGATCGCCACCCCACTGCTCATGGAGCTCTTCGCCAAGGACCCCGAGCGGGCCGCCCGGCGCCTCGTGCACGTGCCGATGGGCCGCTTCGGCGCCCCGGAGGAGATCGCCGGCGCGGTCGCGTTCCTCGCCAGCGACGACGCGTCGTTCATCACCGCCTCCACGTTCCTCGTCGACGGCGGCATCACCGGCGCGTACGTGACGCCGCTGTGACCGCACTGGTCGGGATCACCGCATACGTCGAGCCAGCCCGCTGGGGCGTGTGGGACACGCGGGCGGTGCTCGTCCCCGAGGGGTACGTGCGGATGGTGCGGGCGGCCGGCGCCCGGCCGGTCATCCTGCCCCCGTCGGCGGACGACGCCGCCGACCTGGTCCGCCGCCTCGACGGCCTCGTCCTGGCCGGCGGCGCCGACATCGAGCCGGCGCACTACGGCGCGCCGGCCCACCCGGCGACGAAGACCCGCCCGGACCGCGACAGCGGCGAGCTGGCCGTGCTCGCCGCGGCGCTGGACGCCGACCTGCCGGTGCTGGGGGTCTGCCGCGGCATGGAGCTGCTCGCCGTCGCCTGCGGCGGCACGCTCACCCAGCACCTGCCCGACGTCCTGGGCAACGAGCGGCACCAGCCGAGCCCCGGCGTCTACGGGGCGCACCCGGCCCGCTTCGCGCCCGGCTCCCGGGCCGAGGCGATCTTCGGCGGGACAGCGGAGGTCAACTCCTACCACCACCAGGCCGTCGACGATCCGGGCGAGCTCACCGTCACCGGATGGGCCGACGACGACGTGATCGAGGCCGTGGAGCACCCGGAGCGCCGCTTCGTCCTCGGTGTCCAGTGGCACCCCGAGGAGGCCCTGGACGTCCGCCCGTTTGCCGCCCTCGTGCGGGCGATTCCTGGGTAGGTTGGGAGCCATGCGCATCGGATGCGGACTGCCGGTGTCCGGGTCGTGGGCCACGCCGGAGATCCTCGCGGAGGTCGCCACCGAGGCGGAGCGGCTCGGCTACGACTCGCTGTGGACCTTCCAGCGGCTGCTGTCGGCGGACGGTCCGATGTACCGCAGCGTCCTCGACCCGATCGTCGCGCTGACCTTCGCCGCCGCCCGGACCAGCCGGATCCGTCTCGGCGTGGCCGTGATCAACCTGCCGTTCGTGTCGCCTGTCGTGCTCGCCAAGCAGGTCGCCACCCTCGACGTGCTCAGCGGCGGCCGGGTCGACCTCGGGCTCGGCGCCGGCTGGTCGTCCGACGAGTTCACCGCGACCGGCGCCTCGACGGCGCGGCGGGCGGCGCGGACCCGCGAATACGTCGCGGTGCTGCGGGCGCTGTGGTCGGGTGCCGCCGCGTTCGACGGCGAGTTCTACACCGTGCCGGACGGCCGCATGGAGCCCCGTCCGGTGCAGCGCCCCGGCGTGCCGATCCTCCTCGGCGGCGCCGTCGAGGCCGCGATCCGCCGGGCGGGTGAGATCGGCGACGGCTGGGTCAGCCGCTCCGCCACCGACCTGTCCGGCATCGCGTCGGATGTCGCTCTTGTACTGGAGGGCGCCAGGTCCTCCGGTCGCGCTTCGCCGAGGATCGTCTGCCGCGGTGTGGTCAAGCTCACCGAGACCGAGTTGGACTCCGACGGCCGGCCGCCGCTGTCCGGCAGCTACGAGCAGGTCCGCGAGGGCGCCGCGTGGCTCGGCACGCAGGGCGTCACCGAGGTCTTCTACGACCTGAACTGGGACCCGCTCATCACCCTCGCCCCGGAGGCCGCCCGCGACAGGGCACTCGAGATCCTCCACAACCTCGCCCCGGTGGGATTAAGTTGATGGGCATGTCGCGACCGGTGATCGGACTGACCACCTACGCCGAGGAGACCCGCTTCGGGCTCAACGACACCTTCTCGGCCGTGCTTCCACTGTCCTACGTGCACGCGGTGCACTCCTCCGGCGGCCGGGCGGTCCTCGTGACCCCCGACGACCCCGACATCGACGTCCTGGACGGCCTCGACGGGATCATGTTCACCGGCGGCTCCGACGTGAACCCGGACCTGTACGGCGAGCCGCCCCACGCCACCACGAAGGTCAAGCCCGAGCGCGACACCGCCGAGCTGCTGCTCATGCGCGCCGCGCTCGCCCTCGATCTGCCGCTGCTGGGCATCTGCCGCGGCATGCAGCTGATGTGCGTCGCGTATGGCGGCCGCCTCCACCAGCACCTGCCCGACGTCCTGGGCCACAACGACCACCGCCCCGTCAGCGGCCCCAAGTTCGGCGAGCACCCCGTCGTCCTGACGGGTGGCACCCTCGCCGCCAAGATCCTGGGCGACTCGGTGATGGTCAACTCGTTCCACCACCAGGGCTGCGCCGACCCCGGCACGCTGACCCCGACCGGCTGGTGCCCCGACGACAACCTCATCGAGGTCGTCGAGGACCCGTCGAAGCCCTTCGCCGTCGGCGTCCAGTGGCACCCCGAGGACACCACCGACTTCCGCGTCTTCGCCGCCTTCATCGAAGCCGCCCGCGCCCACCGGACCTCAGTGGCCATACGGCCATAAGTTTGCTAAGCTCGCCGCATGAAGGTGATGGACGTGCTCGTGGAGATTCCCGGCGGGGACGAGACGGACGGTCTCGTCACGGTCGACGATGTCCTGCGCCTCGCTCCGAACCGGAAATACCGGTTCGAGCTGCACGAGGGAGTGCTGCGCATGATGCCGCCGCCGGCGTGGAGGCACCAGAAGATCGCGTCAAGACTTGAACGCTACTTCGAAGACGCCGGCCGAAGCGTTTGCCAGGGAAATGGCATCAAGTTCAACAGCCACAACTACCGGATTCCCGATGTGCTGGTGCTGAAGCACGGCGTAGCGGTCGACGAGGACAGTTCGGTCCATCCACCCGATCTGTTCGAGATCGTGGTGGAGGTCGTCTCGCCGGGCACGGTCGACGAAGACCGCCTGCTCAAGTCGAAGATCTACGCCTCGGCGGGCATTCCGGAGTATTGGCTGGTCGAGCGTCGCCCTGACGGCTACGTCGTCCTCCTCGGCCGGCTGCGCGACGGCGGCTACGCGTGGGACCGTGAGGTGGCCCTGGAGGAGCTACTCGCCGGTGGCGGCGGCCTCGTCTGAGGTGCGGTGGTCGATGCGCAGGTCGGGGGCGGTCTCGCGGTAGTGCTCGCGGTCCTCGGAGTCGGCGAGGAGGGCTTCGGCCTGGGCCTTCGGGTCGTCGCTGCCGGCGGCGAGCTCTTCGGGCAGGAGGTCCTCGGCGCGCTGGGAGACGCGGTCGTCGTCGATCATGCTCAGGGGGTTACCCAGACCATGCCGTGTTGATGCGCGTTAGGCTTTTCGGCATGACCGTCCGCGCACCGCTCGCCCCCGGCACGCAAACACCCTGGCGTCAGGTTCCGGCCTCGATCGCGCGCCCCGAGTATGTGGGGAAGCGCGGGCCGAGCAAGCAGCGCGGGTCGGACGTGCAGACCCCGGAGATCATCGAGCGGATGCGGGTGGCGAGCCGGCTCGCCGCGCAGGCGACGGTGCTGGCGGGGGAGCACGCCAAGCCGGGGGTGACGACCGACGAGATCGACCGGGTGGTGCACGAGTTCCTCTGCGACCACGGGGCGTATCCGTCGACGCTGGGCTACAAGGGGTTCCCGAAGTCGTGCTGCACCTCGCTCAACGAGGTGATCTGCCACGGCATCCCCGACTCGACGGTGATCGAGGATGGCGACATCCTCAACGTGGACGTGACGGCGTTCATCGGCGGGGTGCACGGCGACACCAACCAGACGTTCTGCGTCGGTGACGTCACCGAGGAGGCCCGGCTGCTGGTCGAGCGGACCCGCGAGGCGATGATGCGGGGCATCCGGGCCGTCGCGCCCGGCCGGCCGATCAACGCGATCGGGCGGGTCATCGAGGCGTATGCGAAGCGCTTCGGCTATGGCGTGGTGCGCGACTTCACCGGCCACGGCATCAACGAGGTGTTCCACACGGGCCTCTACGTGCCGCACTACGACAACCCGCGGCTCACCACGGTGATGGAGCCCGGGATGACGTTCACGATCGAGCCGATGATCACGCTCGGCACGCACGACTACAACATCTGGAAGGACGGCTGGACGGTCGTCACCAAGGACCGCAGGTGGACCGCCCAGTTCGAGCACACCATCGTGGTGACGGACGACGGCTTCGAGATCCTGACCCTGCCGTGACCGGCCCGGAGCGAAGCGGAGCGGCCGGGCACCATGGGCTCAGCCGCTTGTCGCGGCGCCGGAGCGGAGCGGAGGCGTCGTGACGAGCCCTGCTGGGCATCCGGCGGGGCACCCGGCGGCGCACCCCGCGGCGCTGGACGCGCATCACCATGCCGACGTCTCGGGTGGGTGGTTGCGGGCCGCGGTGTTCGGGGCGATGGACGGGCTGGTCACCAACATCGCGCTGATCGCCGGGGTCGGCGGTGGCGGGATCGCGCCGCGGACGATCGTGCTGACCGGCGCGGCGGGCCTGGTCGCCGGGGCGATCTCGATGGGGCTGGGCGAGTTCACCAGCGTCCGAGCGCAGAACGAGCAGGTCGCCGCGGAGGTCGCGAAGGAGCGGCGGGAGCTGACCCGCTTCCCCCAGGAGGAGGCCGAGGAGCTCGCCAGGATCTGGGAGCGCCGGGGGCTGCCGCCGGACCTGGCGCTGGAGGTCGCCTCGACGCTGGGGCGGGACATCGACGAAGCGGTCCGGGTCCACGCGCAGGAGGAGCTCGGGGTCGACCCGGACGAGGCACCCAGCCCGTGGGTGGCCGCCGGGTCGTCGTTCGTGTGCTTCTCGATCGGCGCGCTGGTGCCGCTGCTGCCGTATCTGCTCGGCGCCACCAGCCTGTGGCCGGCGCTGGCCGCGGGCGGTGGCGGGCTGTTCGTCGCCGGGGCGTTGATCTCCCGGTACACCCGCCGGCGCTGGTGGGCGTCGGGTGTCCGGCAGCTGCTGCTCGGTGCGGCGGCGGCCGGTGCGACGTATCTGGTCGGGAGGGTCATCGGAGTGTGAGACCTGATCGTCCGGGAAGGCGCAGGTGGTGCTCTTCCCGGACGGCAGGGCTCACGAGACGGTGTGTTTAACGACGCGGCTGCATCGTCGGACCGGCCCAAGCGGTGCGGCGCATGTCGGTCTCCTCTCGTTCGGACGCTCGTGGCGTGATGCAACGATCGTCGCGGAGCGGACACGTCCATGGGGTCCTGCGCCCTTGCGATGGCACGCTTTCGGGAGTACCGGAGGTTTCAGATCTCGCGAGGCCGGATCGCCCTGTTTGTCGGGTTCCTAGACCTTGCCGGGGAACGCGCTGGTCAGCGGCGTCGTGCCGGCCGCCTGGCGCAGGGCGGCGCCCCGGGTGGCGCAGTCGACGAGCGCGTCGACGGCGAGCTTGCGCACCTCGCCGGACGTCGGCGGCAGCGCCAGCCGCCACTGTGCGGCCGTGCGGTCCTCCACCATGGCGAGGAGCTTCAGCGCCGACGCGCGGTCGGTGACCGGGAACGGCAGTGCATACGCGGGCGCCGCGGGCGGTGGCGTGACCCCGGCGCCGGACAGCCGGACCACGAGGTCGTCGCGGCGGGCGCGGTGGGCCGACTCGGCGTTGCGGGCAAGGCCGACCGTCCCGCCGTCGAGCTTGGCGCCGGCGGTGCCGTAGGCGTAGATGGCGGCGTGCTCGGCCTGCAGCGCCGCCACGAGCCGCTCGTCGGCGGGCGTCGTCATGTCAGGATCTCCACGTGTGCGGCGCGGCAGGCGGCGATGGAGCCGAGCAGGGCCGCCCGGTAGGACGGAGCGGCCAGGCAGGCGCCGGTCGCGTCGTCCTGGCCGGTCTTCTCCAGCCCGACGAGCTCCTTGATCGCGGCCGCCTGGTCCTGCACGACCGGCCCGGCGGACGCGCTCGCCGCCGGCATCGGGCCGTGCTCGTCGATGCCGATCTCGCGGGCGAGCGCGACGACGTGCGCGGCGTGGTCGTCCTTGAGCGGGCCGAGCCGGTCCTGCAGGGCGGGGAACGCGGTCAGCACCTCGGCGTAGCGGTCCCGCAGTGCCACCGTGCGGGTGAGCAGCGGCAACAGCACGTCGGGCGCCGGGTGCCAGGTCGCCGCGGACCGCTTCGGGACGTCGCAGGCGGCGAGGGTCGCCACCACCCCGGCTGCGGCGGCGAGGACGGCTCTGCGGGAGGACACGCGCACAGTGAACACCATCCGGCGCGATTTAGGGGAACACGACCCGCGGTGGTGGCCTCCGGCGCGGTCCGGGTGGGGACACCGGGTGAGACCTCGGGTGGAGACACCGTAGGGACACGGTGGGACCCGGGTGGGGACACGGTGGGAGCGCCGCCGGAACGCCGGACGTCACGTCGCGTTACGCTCTGCGGGGAGCCGCCCGTGGGTACCGACGCGGGCGGCGTGAGGCTGTGCCAGAGCTCCGGATGGGCGTGACGCGTCCATGGCGGTGCAGAGAGAGGGTGTCGATCATGGCTCAGCAGCGGGATCGCCGCAGCGGCGGTTCGCGGGATGCTGGGGCCCGTGACGCCGGTGCGCACCGCGAGCGTCTGCGGAAGGTCGTCGAGCCGGTCGTCGTGGCGGCGGGCTTCGACCTGGAGGAGCTCGAGGTCAGCCGGGTCGGGCGGCGGCACCTGCTGAGGGTCGCGGTCGACAGCGACCGGGGTGTCGACCTGGACGCCGTCGCCGAGGTGTCGCGGGCCGTGTCGGCCGCGCTGGACGAGGCCGAGGCGGGCGGCGACGAGCTGATCGCGGGGGAGTACGAGCTGGAGGTCGGCTCCCGCGGGGTCGACCGGCCGCTGACCGAGCCGCGGCACTGGCGGCGCAACCGGACCCGCCTGGTGCAGGTCGACGCGGCCGGCGTGCCCGTCACCGGCCGGGTGACGGCGGTGAGCGACACCGGGGTGACCCTGGACGTGGACGGCACCGCGCGGACGGTCGCCTTCGAGGACCTCGGCCCCGGCCGGGTGCAGGTCGAGATGAAGCGCCTGGCCGAGCTGCCAGAGGACGAAGACGACGACTTCGCGGATGACGAAGACGATGACGACGACGAGGAAGGGGAGGACGAGGCGTGAACATCGACCTGGCGGCGCTCCGCGCGCTGGAGCGTGAGCGGGAGATCCCGTTCGAGACCATCCTCGCGGCGATCGAGACCGCGCTGCTGACCGCGTACCGGCACACCGAGGGGGCCAACCCGCACGCCCGCGTCGAGATCGACCGCAGGAGCGGCGCGGCGTCGGTGCTGGCGCAGGACCTCGACGAGGACGGCACGATCGTCCGCGAGTACGAGGACACCCCGCACGACTTCGGCCGGATCGCGGCGATGACCGCCAAGCAGGTCATCCTGCAGCGGCTGCGCGAGGCGACCGACGAGGCGCACTTCGGCGAGTACGTCGGCCGCGACGGCGACCTGGTCACCGGCGTGATCCAGGCGCACGACGCGCGCGCCGAGAAGGGCATCGTCTCCATCGACCTCGGCAAGATCGAGGGGCTGCTGCCCGCGGCGGAGCAGGTGCCGGGCGAGCGGTATGAGCACGGCCAGCGCATCAAGTGCATCGTGGTCCACGTGGTGAAGGGCTTCCGCGGGCCGCAGGTGACGCTGTCGCGGTCCCACCCCAACCTGGTGAAGCGGCTCTTCGCCCTGGAGGTCCCGGAGATCGCCGACGGGACCGTCGAGATCGCCGCGATCGCACGTGAGGCAGGTCACCGCACGAAGATCGCGGTGCGCACCACGGTCGCCGGGGTCAACGCCAAGGGCGCCTGCATCGGCCCGATGGGTCAGCGGGTCCGGGCCGTCATGAGCGAGCTGCACGGCGAGAAGATCGACATCATCGACTGGTCGGACGACCCGGCCCAGTTCGTCGGCAACGCGCTGTCGCCGGCCAAGGCGCTCAACGTGGAGGTCGTCGACGCGGGTAACCGGGCCGCCCGGGTGACCGTCCCGGACTTCCAGCTTTCCCTGGCCATCGGCCGTGAGGGCCAGAACGCGCGGCTCGCCGCGAGGCTCACCGGCTGGCGCATCGACATCCGCCCGGACAACGCCACGGACGGCGCCTCCGACAACGGCTCGGCCGGCAACGTCGATCACGTCACGGGACCGGGCGCGGCACAAGCCGAAAGCGCAGGGTAGACTTCTTGACGGTTCGTCGCACGCCCCCGGTCCGCACCTGTGTTGGTTGCCGGTTGCGTGCGTCATCCTCCGAGTTACTGCGGTTTGTCGCGATCGAGTCCGGCCCTGACCAGTTCATGGCCGTCCCCGATCCGGCCCGCAGACGGCCGGGTCGGGGAGCGCACCTGCATCCTGATCCGGCTTGCCTGGCGCTAGCGGAGCGTCGGCGCGCCTTCGGGCGGGCCTTGCGTATCGCCGGAGTCCTCGACACCGGCCCGCTGGCCGAAGCCGTCACCCTGGCGGCAGCGGAGCAATCGCAGTGATCGGAACCGCCGATGGTGGGCGCGAGATGCCCCACCCGGACACGCAAGGTAGGACGACGGACATGAGCACACGATGAAGTCCCTGAGATGACCAGGCTTCAAGTGCACGAGTGAGGTCGGCGCGGACCCATGCCGCCCGGCCTCGAGGTGAGGAGTGTAGTGGCAGGCAAGGCCCGCGTACACGAGCTGGCAAAAGAGCTCGGGGTCGAGAGCAAGACCGTGCTCGCAAAGCTGCAGGAGCTTGGCGAGTACGTGAAGTCCGCATCCAGCACGGTCGAGGCGCCAGTGGCGCGCCGGCTGCGAGCGAGCTTCGAATCCGGAGGGGCCGCACCGGCACCCTCGGCTCCTCCTGCGCCGGCATCGTCGGCTCCCTCGGCCGCGCCAGTGCCCACGGCACCGCGTCCGGGCCCGGCAGTCCCGGCAGCCAAGCCCTTCGCGCCCCCGAAGCGGCCGCAGCCGCCCGCGGGTGGCGGACCCGGTGGCGGGCGTGGCCCGGTCCCCGGCCCGCCGCGCCCCGCGGCTCCCGCGGTCAAGCCGACGAGCGCGCACGACATCGAGGTGGCGGCCGCCGAGCAGCGCGCCGCCGCGCTGAAGGCGGACCAGGACGCGGCTCTGAAGGCCGCGAAGGAAGCCCGCCAGCGGGAGACCACCAGGCGTGAGAGCACGCCGCCGCCCAGCGGTGGTGCGCCGACGCCCGGCCCGCGTCCCGGTCCGGCGACGCCGGCGCCCCAGCCGGGTGCCGCGCCGACCCCGGGTGCCCCGCGTCCAGGCCAGGGGCCTCGTCCCGGCGGCGCCCGCCCGCCGGCGCGCTCCCCGGGCAACAACCCGTTCGGTGTCTCCGGCGGCGCTCCGGCGCGGCCCGCACCGGGTGGCGGCAACATCCCGCGGCCCAATCCGGCCGCGATGCCTCCGCGGCCCAACCCGGCCTCGATGGGCGGCCCCCGGCCCAACCCGTCGCAGATGCCGAGCCAGCGTCCGGGTCGCCCGGGCGGTGGGCCCGGTGACCGTCCCGGTCGTCCGGGTGGCGGTCCCGGCGGTGGCGGCGGTGGCTTCCGCTCCGGCGGCGGCGGCGGCGGTCGTCCCGGCGGTCCCGGTGGCGGCGGCGGCGGTGGCGGTTTCCGTCCCGGTGGCGGCGGCGGCGGTGCCGGTGGCGGCTTCCGTCCCGGTGGCGGCGGCGGTGCCGGAGCCGGCGGTGGCTACCGTCCCGGTGGCGGCGGCGGCGCGCCCGGCGCGGGCGTCGGCGGTGCCGGTCGTCCCGGTGGCGGCGGTGCCGGTGGCCGTGGTCGCGGCGGCGGTGCCGCGGGTGCCTTCGGGCGTCCCGGTGGCCGGCCCACCCGTGGCCGCAAGTCCAAGAAGCAGCGCAGACAAGAGTTCGACAACCTGTCCGCGCCGACGATGGGTTCGGGCGCTCCCCGGGGTCAGGGTCAGTCGATCCGGCTCCCGCAGGGTGCCTCCCTGTCCGACTTCGCGGACCGGATCAACGCCAACCCGGGCTCGCTCGTCCAGGAGATGTTCAACCTGGGTGAGATGGTGACGGCGACCCAGTCGTGCACCAACGAGACCCTGCTGCTGCTCGGTGAGCACCTGGGCTTCAACGTCGAGATCGTCAGCCCCGAGGACGAGGATCGCGAGCTGCTCGCGCGCTTCGACATCGACATCGATGCCGACGTCGACGAGGAGCGCCTGGTCATCCGGCCGCCGGTCGTGACCGTCATGGGTCACGTCGACCACGGTAAGACGAAGCTGCTCGACGCGATCCGCTCCACCAACGTCGTGGCCGGCGAGGCCGGTGGCATCACCCAGCACATCGGTGCCTACCAGGTGCACGTGCCGCACGGCGAGGACGGCGAGGACCGCGCGATCACCTTCATCGACACCCCGGGTCACGAGGCGTTCACCGCCATGCGTGCCCGTGGTGCGCAGGCCACGGACATCGTGGTCCTGGTGGTCGCGGCCGACGACGGCGTCATGCCCCAGACGATCGAGGCGTTGAACCACGCCCAGGCGGCCGAGGTGCCGATCGTGGTCGCGGTCAACAAGATCGACAAGGAGAACGCCAACCCGGCGAAGGTCCGCCAGGAGCTGACGCAGTACGGGCTGGTCGCCGAGGAGTACGGCGGCGAGACCATGTTCGTCGACATCTCCGCGAAGAGCCGCATCAACATCGAGGGTCTCCTCGAGGCCGTGCTGCTCACCGCCGACGCCGCGCTCGACCTGCGCGCGCCGATCGACGGTCCGGCGCAGGGCATCGCGATCGAGTCGCACCTCGACCGTGGCCGTGGTCCCGTCGCCACCGTGCTGGTGGAGAAGGGCACGCTCAACGTCGGTGACTCGATCGTCGCCGGCCGTGCCTACGGCCGCGTCCGGGCGATGCTCGACGAGAACGGCACGCCCGTGCCGTCCGCAGGGCCGGCCCGTCCGGTCCTGGTGCTCGGTCTGACCTCGGTGCCCGGCGCCGGTGACACGTTCCTCGCCACCGACGACGACCGCACCGCGCGCCAGATCGCCGAGCAGCGGCAGGCCCGCCGCCGCGCGGCCGAGATGGCCTCGCGCACCGGCCGGGTCACCCTGGAGAACCTGTTCGACCAGCTCAAGGAGGGCGAGAAGACCACGCTCAACCTCATCCTCAAGGGTGACGGTTCGGGTTCGGTCGAGGCGCTCGAGGACGCACTGGTCAAGATCGTCGTCGCCGACGAGGTCCAGCTCCGGATCATCCACCGGGGCGTGGGCGCCGTCACCCAGGACGACGTCAACCTGGCGAGCGCGTCCGACGCGATCGTCATCGGGTTCAACGTGCGGGCCGAGGGTCGCATCCGCGAGCTGGCCGACCGCGAGGGCGTGGAGATCCGGTACTACACGGTCATCTACCAGGCCATCGAGGAGATCGAGACCGCGCTCAAGGGCATGCTCAAGCCCATCTACGAGGAGGTCGAGCTCGGCACGGCGGAGATCCGCGAGGTCTTCCGCTCGTCGCGCTTCGGCAACATCGCGGGCTGCATCGTCCGCACCGGGCTCATCCGGCGCAACAGCAAGGCGCGCCTGCTCCGCGACGGGGCTGTCATCTCCGACAACCTCACCATCGCGGGCCTGCGCCGCTTCAAGGACGACGCCACCGAGGTCCGCGAGGGCTTCGAGTGCGGTATCACGCTCGGCAACTTCAACGACATCCAGCTCGGTGACGTCATCGAGACCTGGGAGCTGCGGGAGAAGCCGCGCGGCTGATGCCGTCCAGCTGAGAGGGGCCGCCGCGGGTTCGCGGCGGCCCTTTCTTTGATGTTGGTTTCGGGCGTACCGTCGATGCGTCATGAACCTCATCTGGTGGTCGATCGAGGTCCGCGACGGGGATACCCCGGCGCGGCAGTGGCGGGACGCCTGGTCGCGGTCGCTGCTCGAGGCCGCTGTGACGCACGGGGCGCATGACTTCATCTGGCAGGCCGAGCCGTTCGGGGTCGTGCTGGAGCTCGGCTTCGCCGAGACCGGCGACTGGGACCGCTTCCGGAGCCTTCCGGCGGTGACCGCCGCCGTCGACGCGGTCGACCCGACGTCGATCTACGTGTACCCGGGCCGCGGCGGCAGCGCCGGCGCCGGGCTGCCCCGGCGCAGCCCGCGCCCGATCGTCGAGGACGCCGCAGCACTCCCGGTCTCACCTGCTTTTATCCTGGTGGCCAGACTTCCGTAGAGTCGTTAGGATCTTGGGCCGTGTATACCGGAACCGCGGTCTTCGACATGCTTCTGCCCGGTGACTCCCGTTCACTGAAGGCCAAGCGCGCCTACGTGCGGCCGCTGGTGGCCTACCTGCGCAAGTTCGAGGTGTCGGTCGCCGAGGTCGGCGCCCTCGACCTGCACGGACGCGCCGAGGTCGGCGTCGCGGTGGTCGCCGCGGAGGCCGGGCACGTGCGGGAGGTCCTGGACACCATCGAGCGGGCGGTCGCGGGCCGCCCCGAGATCGAGTTGCTCTCCGTGCGCCGCCGGCTGCACGGTGACGATGACGAGTAGACCCGCGCCTGGTCCGGGGCGCTGGACGCGGCCTCCAGGTCGCGGCGCGGGTAGTGTCAGAGCGTTGGTCAGATCGTTTTGGCTGCGGAGGTGTTCGAGATGACGGATCCGGCAAAGGTGCGCCGACACGCCGAGCGGGTGAAAGAGCTCGTCGCATCGGTGGTGCGGACGCAGGTCAAGGACCCTCGGCTGGGGATGATCACGATCACCGACGCGCGGATCACCGCTGATCTGCGTGAGGCGACTGTGTTCTACACGGTGCTCGGTGACGCGACGGCACAGTCGGGCACTGCGGCGGCGCTGGAGAGCGCCAAGGGGCTGCTGCGTTCGACCGTCGGCAAGGCCCTGGGGCTGCGCCACTCGCCGAGCCTCACCTTCGTGCACGACGACGTGACGGAGCACGCGAAGCACATCGACGATCTGCTGGCGACCGCGCGCAACGCCGACGCGGAGGTCCAGCGACGGGCCGCCGGGGCGCACTACGCGGGCGACGCCCAGCCCTACAAGCTCGACGACGAGGCGGGGGCCGAAGGCGCCGACGACGAGGTCGTCGTCGGCCAGGACAGTCGGTGACCGCACCGCAACCGTCGCCCGGGGAGTGGGCCGCAGCGGTCTCAGCGCTGCGCGGCCTGCCCCCGGGCGCTCGCGTGCTGCTCGCCTGCCACGTCAACCCCGACGGTGACGCCCTCGGCAGCATGCTCGGTTTCGCGCTGGGGCTGCGCCGCTTCGCCCCGTCGCTGGTCGTCGAGGCGACCTTCCCCGGCCCGCTGACCGTGCCCGCGCCCTTCGACGAGCTGCCGGGCGTGTCCATGCTGGTGCCGGCGACCGCCGTCACGCCGCCCGCGCCCACGCCCGACGCGATGCTGGTCTTCGACGCCGCCAGCGTCGAGCGGCTCGGTGACCTCGCCGGCGTCCTGGCCGCGGCCCCGGTCGGCATCGTGCTCGACCATCACGCGTCCAACCCCGGCTTCGGGGCCGTCAACCTCATCGACCCGTCCGCCGCCGCGACGTCGGTCGTCGCCGAGGAGCTGCTCGGCCGGCTCGGCGTGGCCCTGGACGCCGAGATCGCCGAGTGCCTGTACGTGGCGCTCGCCACCGACACGGGCTCGTTCAAGCACGGCTCGACCACGCCGGCGGTGCACGAGCTCGCGGCCCGGCTCATCGCCACCGGCATCCCCGTCGGCGACATCTCCCGCCGCCTGTTCGACACCCGGCCCTACAGTGCGGTCCGGCTCTTCGGCGTCGCCCTGGCCCGCACCGCGTTCGAGCCCGCCGGTGGTCTCGGTCTCGCGTGGACCTACGTGACGCTCGCCGACCTCGCCGAGTTCGGCCAGCCCGCGGGCGCGGTGGAGGCGCTCATCGACTCCGTGCGCTGCGTCGCGGAGGCCGACGTCGCCTGCGTGGTGAAGCCCGTCGGGCCGCACGAGTGGTCGGTCTCGCTGCGCAGCAAGGGCGCCGTCGACGTCAGCCGGGTCGCCGTCGGTCTCGGCGGCGGCGGGCACCGCTTCGCGGCCGGGTTCAGCGCGACCGGCACGGTCGACGAGGTGATCGCCGCGATCCGCACCGCGCTCACGGAATCGGTCGTCCTGGCGGATCAGGGTTAAACGGGGGCTGACATCGCTGGCACACCGGGTGTCGCGCCGGTGACAATCGATAGATGGACCGACCTGAGCTGGTTGCGGAGGTCGACCGGGGCTGGGCCCGCCCGGTTGTGCTCGCCCCGGTCTTCGCCCTGGTCGCCCTGGTGGGCGGGGCGCTGCCGTCGTTCTCCCTGCGGGCCAACCTGCTCGTCCTCGGCGCCGGGGGAGCGCTGCTGTGGCTCGGCATGTCCGCCACCGTGCCGAAGCGTCCCGCGCCGGCACGACTGCCCCGGGCGGCGGCGTGGTGGCTGCTGCCGGTCGGGCTCTTCGCGGTCATCGAGGGCGTCACGTTCCTGATCGGGTCGCGGGCCTATCCGACGCTGTCCCGCCTCGCCGACCCCTTGCTGGAGCACTACCTGGCCCGCGCCGCCGCCTATTTCGGCTGGCTGTGGGCCTTCTGGGCGATGGTGCGGCGATGACGGTCGAGCGGGCGGGGAAGGCGGCGATGGCGGGGGTGCGGCGATGAGCGGCCAGCGAAGCGGCACGGGCCGCTCATCATGTGACAGGGTCGAGGCAGGCCGACGCCGGAGCGCAGCGGAGGTGGCGGCATGACGGTTGCGCAGGTGGCCATCGCGGCCGCGTTCGCCGTGTCGCTGGGGCTCTTCGCGGTGGTCGAGATCGCCGCCCGGCGGGAGGGCTCGAAGGTGCCGACGCTCGGCGAGGTCTGCGGCGTCGTCATGCGCTACCGGGTCGGCCCGCTGCCGGTCGGCCGGATCGCGATGTTCGGCTTCTGGTGGTGGCTCGGCTGGCACTTCCTGGCGCGTTGACGAGCGTCCTGACGTATGCCCTGACGGACTTCCGACAGGTGAACCCGCCGGTAACTGCGTCCAGATCGCGGGATGACGTCGCACATCGTGGAACTGAACGATAGCTTAGGAATATGCGCATCGTACGAATTCTTCGCTGCCCGTCCCGGGGCTGACCGCTTCCAGCGGAACCCGGCGGCGGGCGTCTCACGGCCCAGGAAACACCACAGCCGCCAAGCGAGGAACAGATG
The DNA here is from genome assembly GCF_040654975.1 of Dactylosporangium sp. NPDC050588. Classification (NCBI taxonomy): domain Bacteria; kingdom Bacillati; phylum Actinomycetota; class Actinomycetes; order Micromonosporales; family Micromonosporaceae; genus Dactylosporangium; species Dactylosporangium sp. NPDC050588. The sequence continues at coordinate 120,307 of NZ_JBFAJA010000009.1, forward strand.
CGCCAGACCCACCGATCCACGTTGCAGGCCGACACCACCCACAGTCGGTCTCCTCGTCGTGTGTTGGCGTGGCCGCCGGTGACCCCGGCGCCCCTGCGATCGGACCGTCGATACTCCAACCGCGTCACCGAGTCAGGAGACCGTCTTGCCTGAGCAGCCGAAGTCCCAGCCCAAGCCGCAGGAGCCCACCACCGAGACGCGTGAGCGCGCCCGTGCCGCCCTGCAGATGTCGATGGATCGCCGGGGCTGATCACCCTGTAAGTAGCGTGTAGGGAGGCTTCTCCTTACGCTGTCGCGGTGACCCCGATGCGTCGTGTCGCCGCCCTCGCCCTGCCTGCGCTCGTGGTGCTCGCCGCCGAGCCGCTCTACGTCCTCGTCGACACGGCGGTCGTCGGGCACCTCGGCCGCGAGGAGCTGGGTTCGCTCGCCATCGGCGGGCAGATCATGGCGCTCGCCGTCTGGCTGGGCAACGTGCTCGCCTACGGCACCACCGGCCGCGCCGCGCGCCGCTTCGGCGCCGGGCAGCGCGGTGCCGCGGTCGCCGAGGGCGTCCAGGCGTCCTGGCTGGCCTTCGCCGGCGGGGTCGTCATCATGGTGGCCCTCGAGGTGTTCGCCGGGCCGCTGACCCGTGCCGTCGCGGGGTCGCCCGGCCCGGTCGCCGACGGCGCCGCCGACTGGCTGCGCATCGCCGCGCTGGGCGCGCCCGGCCTGCTGCTCGGGACGGCGGGCAACGGGTGGATGCGCGGCGTGCAGGACACCCGCCGCCCGCTCTATTACGTGCTCGGCGCCAACGCGCTGTCGGCCGTGCTCTGCCCCCTGCTCGTGCACCCGCTGGGGTTCGGCCTGGCCGGCTCCGCGATCGCGAACGTCGTCGCGCAGACGGCGGCCGGCCTGCTGTTCGTCCGGGCGCTGCTGACCGAGCGGGTCCCGCTGCGACCGCACCTGGACGTGATCCGCCACCAGCTGGTGCTCGGCCGCGACCTGCTGCTGCGCGGTGCGGCGTTCCAGGCGTGCTTCCTGTCCGCGTCGGCGGTCGCGGCCCGCTTCGGCACCGCCAGCCTCGCCGCGCACCTCATCGCGATCCAGCTGTTCTTCTTCACCGCGCTCGCCCTGGACGCCGTCGCGATCGCCGCGCAGTCCCTCGTCGGCGCCGCGCTCGGCGGCGAACAGGTCGACGAGGCGCGCCTGCTCGCCCGCCGCATCACCGCCGCCGGGCTGGTCTCCGGCGCCGTGTTCGCGGTCCTGGTCGCGGCCGCCCTCGCCACCGTCCGGCCCTGGTTCGGCGCCGATGATCAGGTGTACGCCCAGGCGAAGACCGCCTGGTGGTGGTTCGTCGCGATGATGCCGGCCGCCGGCGTGGTCTTCGCGCTCGACGGGGTCTTCCTCGGCGCCGGCGACGTGCGGTACCTGCGCAACCTCACGTTCGTCTCGGCGCTCGGCGGCTTTCTGCCCGGCATCTGGCTGGCGTACCTGCTCGACGCCGGCCTACGCGGGGTGTGGGTCGCGCTGTGCCTGTTCATCGCGCTGCGCCTGGGCGGCCTGCTGTGGCGCCTCGCGGGCGACAAATGGGCGGTGGCCGGCGCGGTCCGCTGACATACTGCGCGCCGTGGACGCACAGCTCACGGCCGCGCAGCTGGAGGCGCTCGGGCACGTGCGGGCGGCGGCCGGCCCGCGCACCGACCCGGTCGACGCCGTCGTGACGATCAACTTCCATCCCGACCGCATCGACGCCGGCGGCCGCACCGTGATCGCGGGGCTGCTCGCCGACGGCCGGTTCCGCAGCCAGTTCGAGACCGGCATCTCCAACGGCGGCCTCACCGCGCACCCGGGCGGCGACCGCGACCGCTGGGAGGAGCGCATGTTCGGCGGCGCCTACCAGCGGCCCGGCGTCGTGCCCGCCGACCGGCCCAAGTACGGCGCCCTCGACCTGCGCCGCCACCCGGCCGGCGCCGCCCGCCGCTTCGGCTCCGCGCACCTGCGCCTGCGCCCGGAGGTCAACACACGCGCCACGTTCACCCTGGGGGACAGCTTCAACGAGCCCCGGGAGGCGGGCGTGTTCGACGCGTTGGCGCCGGTACTGGCGGGCCTCGCCGACCACGTCGCGGCGGCCGGACCGCTGGACGACTACGTCGAGGCGCAGATCCACGGCCCGGTCGACCTCGCCCGGGACGTGGCGGCGCTCGTCCTTGACGACAGCTTCGCCGGCCACCTGCCCGCCGCGGAGACGCTCGCGGACCGGTACGGCATCAAGCTCGAATGGCGGGCGGGGCCGCGCCTGAGCCCGGACGAGATCGACGACGAGTTCCGGGGTCCCGAGGTGCGCCCCCTGGCGGTGCTGCTGTGCGAGCGCTGGTCGCGGCCCTTCGTCGACGCCGAGCTGATCGGCCGCGCCGCCCGCGCCGCCCGCGCCGATCCCGAGCGGCTGCAGCTGTTGAAGTACCTGTGGCACACCCTCACTGTGCACGGCAGTTAGGCTGACCCGTCGTGGCGCAGAAGGCAGCAACGCAGGGCGGGCTCGTCGTCGTCGACAAGCCGGGCGGGATGACCTCGCACGACGTGGTGTCGAGGATGCGGCGGCTGGCGAAGACCCGCCGGGTCGGGCACGGCGGCACCCTCGACCCGATGGCGACCGGGGTGCTCATCATCGGCGTGGAGAAGGCGACCCGGCTGCTCACGTACGTCATCGGCAGCACCAAGGAGTACCGCGCCACGATCCGGCTCGGGCAGGCGACCGTCACCGACGACGCCGAGGGCGAGATCGTGTCCACTGTGGACGCGAGCGGGGTCACCGACGGCGACGTGCACGCCGGGCTCGCGCCGCTGCGCGGGGAGATCCTGCAGGTGCCCAGCGCCGTGTCGGCGATCAAGGTGAACGGGGTCCGCTCCTACCACCGGGTCCGCTCCGGCGAGGAGGTCGCGCTGCAGGCCCGGCCGGTCACCGTCGCCCGCCTCGAGGTGCTCGGCATCAGCCGCTCGGACACGTGGGTCGACGTCGACGTCGACGTCGCCTGCTCGTCCGGGACCTACATCCGCGCGCTCGCCCGGGACCTCGGCGCGGCGCTCGGCGTCGGCGGGCACCTGACCGCGCTGCGCCGCACGGCCGTCGGCGCGTTCACCCTCGCCGAGGCGGCGACCCTGGACGAGCTGGCCGAGCGGGACGACCCGGTCACGATGCCGCTGCCGGCCGCCGCCGCGCGGTCCTTCCCCCGCCGCGACGCCGACGAGGTCGAGGCGAAGACGCTCTCGCACGGCGGGTCGCTGGCCCCGATCGGGGTCGCCGAGCCGTACGCGGTCTTCGCGCCCGACGGCAGCGTGCTCGCCATCGTCCGGGAGAAGGACGGCCGGGCGCGGCCGGAGATCGTGCTCGTGCCCTGACACCACCGGGTACACCCGCCGCGACCGCCACCCGAGCGCCCGCTGCGACTCGTACACCTGCCGCAAACGTCACACGAGCGCCCGCTGTGACCCGTACACCTGCCGCAAACGTCACACGAGCGCCCGCTGCGACCCGTACACCTGCCGCAAATGTCACAAGAGCGGCTGTCGCCACCCGTACACCTGCCGGAAACGCCGCAAGAGTTAGGCTCGCAACCATGCAGCGGTGGCGGGGAACGCAGGCGGCGCCGGGTGGATGGGGGCGCGCGGTCACCACGATCGGCGTCTTCGACGGCGTGCACCGGGGGCACCAGCAGGTGATCGGGCACGTCGTGAAGCGGGCCGGCGAGCTGGGCGTGCAGTCGGTCGTGCTGACCTTCGACCCTCACCCGTCGGAGGTGGTCCGGCCCGGGTCGCACCCGGCGGTGCTGAGCGAGCCGTCCCGCAAGGCGGAGCTGATCGAGGCGCTCGGCGTCGACGTGCTGTGCGTCATCCCGTTCACGGTCGAGTATTCGCACCTGTCGCCGGAGGCGTTCGTCCACGACGCGCTGGTCGAGCACCTGCACACCGCGCTGGTCGTGGTGGGGGAGAACTTCCGGTTCGGCCACAAGGCCGCCGGTGACCTGCAGCTGCTGCACCGTCTCGGGCGCACGTTCGGCTTCGGGGTGGAAGGCGCGCCGCTGGTGGCCGACGAGGGCACCGTGTTCTCCTCGACCTATATCCGGGCCTGCGTCGACGCCGGTGACGTGGTCGCCGCCGCCCGCGCGCTGGGCCGCCCGCACCGTGTCGAGGGCGTCGTCGTGCGCGGCGACCAGCGCGGCCGTGAGCTGGGCTTCCCCACGGCCAACCTGCTGACCGCGCCGAACACCGCGGTCCCCGCCGACGGCATCTACGCCGCCTGGGTGACCCGCGACCGGGACGGCGAGCCGCACCCCGCGGCGGTCTCCATCGGCACCAACCCGACGTTCTCCGGCAAGGAGCGGCGGGTCGAGTCCTTCCTGCTCGACTTCGCCGGCGACCTCTACGGCGAGCGGATCGCCGTCGACTTCGTCGAACGCCTCCGTGAGCAGCGGGTGTACACCGGCGTCGAGCCGCTGGTCGAGCAGATCCACGACGACGTCGCACAGGCCAGACGAGTGCTGGACCGTCCCGTCTGTTAGCCTTGTGTCGACGCCGGGTGACCGGCGGGGGCCAGGCTGCCTGCACGACGCCGCGGGACCGGCCTCTTCTGTACGCACACCCAGTTCAAAGGGAGATCATGGCGCTCGACTCTGCGCAGAAGACCGAGATCATCGGCAAGTACGCGACCGTCGAAGGGGACACCGGCTCGCCGGAGGTCCAGGTCGCGATGCTGACCAAGCGGATCGCGGACCTCACCGAACACCTCAAGAAGCACAAGCACGACCACCACAGCCGGCGCGGCCTGCTGCTGCTGGTCGGCCGTCGCCGCCGCCTGCTCAACTACCTGCAGCGCAGCGACATCGCCCGCTACCGCTCGTTGATCGAGCGGCTCGGCCTGCGGCGATAACGACTCGCACGGTGGGGAGCGGCGTCCATGCGTCGCTCCCCTTCGTGTAGTGACACACTGGTATGGACAGTCGCCCCGCCGAGCGTGTCGGCGCACCGGTCCTCGGTAGTGGCTTCCGGGCAGATCAGCCCCGTGAGCTTCGATCGAAGACCGGCCGCAGACAGCTCCGCCTGGGCGCACCACAAACCCAAAGGAGCACCACAACACATGACCGAGCAGAGCACTCTCGGTACGCACACCAGCACCGCGGTCATCGACAACGGCGCGTTCGGCACCCGGGAGATCACGTTCTCCACGGGCCGCCTCGCCCGCCAGGCCGCCGGTTCCGCGCTCGCCCAGCTGGGTGAGACGGTCGTGCTGTCGGCGACGACGGCCGGCAAGTCGCCGAAGGACCAGTTCGACTTCTTCCCGCTGACGGTCGACGTCGAGGAGCGGATGTACGCCGCGGGCCGGATCCCCGGCTCGTTCTTCCGCCGCGAGGGCCGCCCCAGCGAGGACGCGATCCTCACCTGCCGCCTGATCGACCGGCCGCTGCGCCCCAGCTTCGTCAAGGGCCTGCGCAACGAGGTCCAGGTGGTCGAGACGATCCTCGCCCTCGACCCGGCCCACCCCTACGACGTCGTGGCGATCAACGCCGCCTCGATGTCCACCAAGCTGTCCGGCCTGCCGTTCTCCGGCCCGATCGGCGCCACCCGCATGGCCCACGTCGACGGCCAGTGGATCGCGTTCCCGACGCTCGAGGAGCTCGGCCGCGCCACGTTCGACATGGTCGTCGCCGGCCGCACCCTGCCCGACGGCGACGTCGCGATCATGATGGTCGAGGCCGAGGCGACGGAGCACACCGTGGCCCTCGTCGCCGGCGGCGCGCCCGCGCCGACCGAGGAGGTCGTGGCCGGTGGCCTCGAGGCCTCCAAGCCCGCCATCCGCGAGCTGTGCCGGGCCCAGTCCGAGCTGGCGGCCGTGGCCGCGAAGCCGGTCCAGGAGTTCCCGACCTTCCTCGACTACCAGCCCGACGCCTACGAGGCCGTCGCCGGCGCGGTCAAGGACGAGGTCTCCGAGGCGCTGCGCATCTCCTCCAAGGCGGAGCGCGAGGAGGCCCTCGACCGGATCAAGGAGGCCGCCTTCCAGCGCCTCGCCGAGGGCTTCGAGGGTCGCGAGAAGGAGGTCGGCGCCGCGCTGCGGTCGCTGACCAAGAACGAGGTCCGCGCCCGCGTCCTGCGCGAGCAGGTCCGCATCGACGGCCGCGGCCCGCGCGACATCCGTCCGCTGACCGCCGAGGTCCAGGTGCTCCCGCGGGTGCACGGCTCGGCCCTCTTCGAGCGCGGCGAGACCCAGATCCTGGGCGTCACCACGCTCAACATGCTGCGCATGGAGCAGACGCTGGACACCCTGGCGCCGGAGAAGTCCAAGCGCTACATGCACAACTACAACTTCCCGCCGTACTCGACCGGTGAGACCGGCCGGGTGGGCTCGCCGAAGCGGCGCGAGATCGGCCACGGCGCGCTCGCCGAGCGGGCCCTGATCCCGGTGCTGCCGGCCCGCGAGGAGTTCCCCTACGCGATCCGTCAGGTCTCCGAGGCGCTCGGCTCCAACGGCTCCACGTCGATGGGCTCCGTCTGCGCCTCGACGATGGCGCTGCTGTCCGCCGGTGTGCCGCTGAAGGCGCCGGTCGCGGGCATCGCGATGGGCCTCATCTCCGACGAGGTCGACGGCAAGACCGAGTACGTGACGCTCACTGACATCCTCGGTGCCGAGGACGCCTTCGGCGACATGGACTTCAAGGTCGCCGGCACCCGTGACTTCGTGACGGCCCTGCAGCTGGACACGAAGCTCGACGGCATCCCGTCGGACGTCCTCGCGGGCGCCCTGCAGCAGGCCCACGACGCGCGGCACGTCATCCTCGACGTGATGGCCGAGGCGATCGAGTCGCCGGCCGGCATGAGCCAGTACGCGCCCCGCGTGACCACGGTCAAGATCCCCGTCGACAAGATCGGCATGGTGATCGGGCCCAAGGGCCAGACCATCAACGCGATCCAGGACGAGACCGGCGCCGAGATCAGCATCGAGGACGACGGCACGATCTACGTCGGCGCGACCAACGGCCCGTCGGCCGAGGCCGCGGTCGAGCGGATCAACGCCATCGCCAACCCGACGATGCCGAAGGTCGGCGACAAGTTCCTCGGCACCGTGGTGAAGACGGCCGCGTTCGGCGCGTTCATCTCGCTGCTGCCGGGGCGCGACGGCCTGCTGCACATCTCGAAGGTGGGCAACGGCAAGCGCGTCGACCGGGTCGAGGACTTCCTCAACGTCGGCGACAGGGTCGAGGTGCAGATCGCGGACATCGACAACCGCGGCAAGATCTACCTGGACAAGGTGCTGTCCGAGGCGGAGGCCGCCGCGGCGGCCGAGGCCGCGGCCGCGGGTGGCGGTGCCCCCGCGGGCGGCGACCGGCCGGCCGGCCGGGACCGCGGCGACCGTGGTGACCGTGGCCCCCGCTCGCGTGAGCGTGGTGACCGCGGCGACCGTGGTGACCGTGGCCCCCGTCAGGCGTCGTCGCCTTCCTCGTCGTCGGAGGGCGGCTCGGACGAGGGCGGCTCCGCCGAGGGTGGCGAGGACGGTGGCGAGTTCCGTCGTCGGCGGAACCGGCACAGCTGAGACATGGTGAGTCGACCGCTGACCCAGACGTTGGCAGATGACCCGCTGGGTGGCACGGTGCGCCGCACCGTGCTGCCCAACGGGCTGCGCATCCTGACCGAGGCAATTCCGTCGATGCGAAGCGTGTCGTTCGGCGTCTGGGTCGGCATCGGCTCACGGGACGAGACCCCGGCACTGTCCGGGGTGTCCCACTTCCTGGAGCACCTGCTCTTCAAGGGCACCAAGCGGCGCAGCGCGCTGGAGATCTCCTCGCAGATCGAGGCGGTCGGCGGGGAGACCAACGCGTTCACCGCCAAGGAGTACACGTGCTACTACGCGCGCGTGCTCGACGCCGACCTGCCGCTCGCCATCGACGTGGTGTGTGACCTGGTCATCGACTCGGTGCTGACCGACGCGGACGTCGAGACCGAGCGTGGCGTGATCCTCGAGGAGATCGCCATGCACGACGACGAGCCCGGCGACGAGGTGCACGACGTCTTCACCGAGGCGATCTTCGGCAACCACCCGCTGGGCCGGCAGATCTCCGGCACCGTGTCGAGCATCTCGGCGCTGACCCGCAAGCAGATCGACGGCTTCTACCGCCGGCGGTACCAGCCGTCGCAGATGGTCGTGGCAGCCGCCGGCAACCTCGACCACGCGAAGGTCGTCAAGGCGGTCCGGGCGGCGTTCGCGGGCCTGTCGGACGCCATGGACCCGGCACCGCGGCGCTCCCGCACCACGAAGGTGCCGTCCCGGTCGGGGCAGATCGTGGTCCGCGCCAAGGACACCGAGCAGGCGCACGTGGTGCTCGGCTGCGTGGGGTACCCGCGCCAGCACGACAACCGCTTCGCCCTCGGCGCGCTGAACAACGTGCTCGGCGGCGGCATGTCGAGCCGGCTGTTCCAGCAGATCCGCGAGCAGCGCGGGCTGGCCTACTCGGTCTACTCCTTCACGTCGCAGTACAGCGACGCGGGGCTCTTCGGGGTCTACGCCGGCTGCGCGCCCGGCAAGGTCGAGGAGGTCCTCGCCATCACCCGGGACGAGCTGGCCAGGGTCGCGGAGGAGGGCGTCACCGACGCGGAGGTCGAGCGCGGCAAGGGCATGCTCAAGGGCGCCGTCGTGCTGGGCCTGGAGGACACCGGGTCCCGGATGAGCCGTCTCGGCAAGGGTGAGCTGCTGTATGACGAGCTGCTCTCCGTCGACGAGGTGCTGCGCCGGGTCGACCTCGTCACGCCCGAGATGGTCCGTCAGGTGGCCGGTGAGCTGCTGTCGCGGCCGATGTCCCTCGCGGTGATCGGTGAGTTCGACGACAACGCCTTCGCGGGAGCTTTGGGATAAATTATCCCGCGTGACTTCGCAGATCAGGGTCGGCGTGCTGGGCGCGCGCGGCCGTATGGGCACCGAGACCTGCCAGGCCGTCTCCGCCGCTTCGGATCTCTCGCTCGTGGCGTCGCTGGACGTCGGTGACGCCTTGGCGCCCGATTTCGACGTGCTCGTCGACTTCACCACGCCGGACGCGGTGATGGACACGCTGCGGTGGTGCGTCGCCAACGGCGTGCACGCGGTGGTGGGCACCTCCGGCTTCACCACCGAGCGGCTGGACGAGGTGCGGTCCCTGCTGGCGTCCGCGCCCGGCGTCGGCGTGGTCATCGCGCCCAACTTCGCCGTCGGCGCCGTGCTGATGATGGAGTTCTCGGCGCGCGCCGCCCGCTACTTCGAGTCGGTCGAGGTGGTCGAGATGCACCACCCGCAGAAGATCGACGCGCCCAGCGGCACGGCGCTGCGCACCGCCCAGCTCATCGCTTCGGCGCGGGCCTCCGCGGGGCTCGGACCGGTGCCCGACGCCACCACCGAGGAGATGGCGGGGGCCCGCGGCACCGACGTCGAGGGCGTCCCGGTGCACTCGCTGCGGGCCCGCGGGCTCGTCGCGCACCAGGAGGTGCTCTTCGGCGCCGCGGGGGAGACGCTCACCATCCGGCACGACTCGTTCGACCGGAAGTCCTTCATGCCGGGGGTGCTGCTCGCCGTCCGCGCCGTCGTCACCCGGCCGGGACTGACCGTCGGGCTCGGCCCGCTGCTCGACTAGCGTCACGTTGCGTAACCGATTCGCGTTTCGTCTGACGATTCCAGATATTGGGATCCGGAAGCCCCAATTCGGGCGCAACAGGGTCACATCGAGGTAACGACGGGGTCTTCCTGGGCCTCGAGTGACGTGTGCCAACGGACCTGCGGGATGAGCAGATCATCAACATCGAGTGACCGGCTGACCCCGTCCGGGGCCCAGCCGGAACTCTCCAGAAATCGACGCGTAACACGGTCTTCAGCGAATGTCCAGGCAAGCGCTGTCGTGAATCCGTCAGTACGCCACAAATCCACACTAGCCGCCAGCAATCGGCTGCCGTGGCCGCGCCGTCCCCACCTCGGTTCAACCAGGACATCGGTGATCGCGGCGGCCTTCGTCAGGACGGTGTGATCTTCCTCCGGAGCCAGTGCCGTGTCGTCTGCCGGACCTGACGCGGCAAAACCCACGACGTATGCTGAGGTCGGTCCGGCGCTGGGCGACTCCTGTTGCTCCACCGCGACCAGGACCCGGTGCTCGGGGGTCGGCGGCTCCGTGATTGCGTCCCGCCACCTGCGGGTAATCCAGTCCTCGTCCAGTTGGTCGAGGATGTGTTGGGGCAGGAGTCGCCGATAGGCGACCCGCCAGGTCGTGAGTTGGATTCGCGTGATCTCGACGACGTCGTCGAGTCGCGCCGGTCGGACGAACCCGAGCGTCATGACGCAGCAGCCTACGGATGTGTGTTCCGCGCCACGGAGTGGCTACGGAATTTGTGTGAAGAGCCACGTGGCTGGGTAGCGGCGGCTCGTCACAGTTGGACCCGAGCAACCGTTGAGTCAGGCAGCAGGTAGCCAGCAACGAGCGAGTGGAGGGCAGCACAAGTGGCGGAGCGAGGACGAGTCGCCGTGTTGACGGCCGTCCGGCCCAAGCTTCGGCCCCGGGTCAAGCAGGTGCTCATCGTGGTGGCCGTGTGGGCCGTCGTGTGGGCCTTCTTGTACGTGGCCGCGGCGAGAAACGGGTATTTCGACCTCAAGGTCTACTACGGCGCCATGGACTACTGGGTGAACAAGGGTGGCGACATCTACGACTACCTGGTGCCCGGCACGCCGTACGGCTTCACCTACCCACCGTTCGCCGCCGCGCTGATGTCGCCGATGGCGCTGATCGGGTGGCACACCGCGATCGCGATCAGCGTGACGATGAACGTCGTCGCCCTCGGCTGCATCATCACCTGGCTCATCGGCCCGGTCATCAAGCGTCAGGGCTGGCAGTTCTGGTTCTCCCTCGCCATCGCGATGGGCATCGTCGCCGCCTTCGAGCCGGTGCGCGAGACCGTCAACTTCGGTCAGGTCAACATCCTGCTGCTCTTCATGGTCGTCGGCGACCTGCTGCTGCTGGTCCGCGGGGGCTCGCGCCTCGGCGGCATCGGCGTCGGCCTGGCCACCGCGATCAAGCTCACGCCGGGTGTGTTCATCCTGTACCTCGTGGTGACCCGCCGCTGGCGCGCCGCCGCCGTCTCCACGGCCACCGCGGCCGCCGCGACCTGGGCGGCGGCGACCTTCGCGCCGGACGCCTCGCGGGTCTTCTGGACCGACGCGATGTGGAACACCGACCGCGTCGGCTCCGCGACGTTCGTGTCCAACCAGGCGCTCAGCGGCCTCGTCGCCCGCCTGTTCAACCCGGACCCGATGAAGCCGCTGTGGGCGCTGCTCGTGCTCGGTGCGCTCGCCGTCTGGGCATGGCGGGTCCGCAAGGCGGTCAAGGCCGGTGACGAGCTCGCCGGGCTGGCGCTGACCGGCCTCGTCGGCTGCATGATCAGCCCGATCAGCTGGATCCACCACCTCGTGTGGGTCCTGCCCTCGATGGCGGTCCTGCTCGACCACGCGACCGACCGCAGCACCGAAGCCCGCCGCCGGCGTCACATCATGATCTTCGGGATCTTCTCGTACCTGCTGCTGTGCAGCCGCACGCCGTGGGCCTTCCACATGAAGTTCGACGGCCTCGGCCTGATCGGCGGCAACGCGTACATCCTGCTCATGATCGCCCTGCTGATCACCCTGCCGATCCGGGAGCCCGCCTCGGAGAGCTCCGGCCCGGCGCGCCGGGCCAACCCGGCCACCTCCACCGGCCCGGTCGTCGAGGACGTGCCCGACCCGGACCTCGTCGAGATCGACCGGCGGGTGAGCGCCGCCTTCGACGCGAAGGACGCCGGGGAGCCGTCCCGGCCGCTCGTCGGCGCATAGATCGATCGTTGCAAGGGGCGGCCTCCGGGCCGCCCCTTTTTTGTCATACCCCGGGGTTAGCCTCGCGGGGTGCTGACACTTACGCAGGCGCGGAGGATCGCTCTCGCCGCCCAGGGCTTCGCCGACAGGGTCCCCACCGGCGTCCCCGAGCGGCGCCACCTGAAGCGGGTCCTCGGCCGCACAGGTCTGCTGCAGATCGACTCGGTGAATGTCGTCCAGCGCGCGCACTACCTGCCCGCCTACAGCCGCCTGGGCCCCTACCCGACCGAGCTGCTCGACAGGATGGCCTACCGGCGCCCCCGCGAGCTGTTCGAATACTGGGCCCACGAGGCGTCCCTCGTCCCGGTCCACCTGCACCCGGCGCTGCGCTGGCGCATGCAGTCCGGCGCCGCGTGGGGGCGGATGGTCCGGCTGGCCCGCGAGCAGCCCGACCTGATCCGCCGGGTCCTCGAAGAGATCCGCGCGAAGGGCCCCATGACCGCCAACGAGGTCGAGGGTGACCTGGCCAAGCCCCGCAGCAAGGACCACTGGGGGTGGAACTGGTCGGACACCAAGACCGCGATCGAGTGGCTCTTCTACACCGGCGAGGTCAGCGTCGCCAGCCGCAACTCGTCCTTCGCCCGCGTCTATGACGTCCCCGAGCGCATCTTCCCCGCCGCGGTCCTCGCCGCCCCCACCCCCGACCCGGCCGACGCCTATCGCGACCTGGTCCGCGTCGCGGCCCGCTCCCTCGGCATCGCCGCGGAGGCCGAGCTGCGCGACTACTTCCGCCTGCCCCTGGCCGGCGCCCGCACCGCGATCGCCGAGCTGGTCGAGTCCGGCGAGCTCATCCCCACCGAGGTGGAGGGCTGGCAGCCCCGCGCCTACCTGCACCACGAGGCCCCCACCCCGCGCCGCATCGGCGCCGCCACCCTCGTCAGCCCCTTCGACCCGCTGATGTGGGAGCGGGCCCGCGTGGCGCGGCTGTTCGGCTTCACCTACCGCATCGAGATCTACGTGCCGCCGCTCCAGCGCCTCTACGGCTACTACGTCCTGCCGTTCCTCCTGGGTGACCGCCTGGTGGCCCGCGTCGACCTCAAGGCCGACCGGCGCTCCTCGACCCTGCTGGTGCCGGCCGTGTGGGTGGAGCCCCTGACCGGGCGCGGCGCCCCATCCCGCCCCGAGGTGGCCTCGGCGCTGTGGGCGGAGCTGCGGCGGTTCGCGGGGTGGTTGGGGCTGGAGCGGGTGGACTTACCGGTCGCGGGTGACTTCGCCGTGGACCTGGCCAAGGCGATGACCGCCTGACCGCCCGGCCTGACGACTGCGCCGCCGCCGCATGATCGTCGGCGTGCTCGGCGGCGGGGATGGTGCTGGGACGGTGTAGCGTGAAGAGCGTGACATCACCCCTTCAGGCCGTGCCCGCCAGTGACGGGATGGCCGCGCACCTTCTGCCCGGTGGGTCCGCCGCGGACGTGGTCCAGCCCGGCGCGGGTGGTCACGAGGTGCCGCCGTATGGCTACCAGTATGCCTACGTGACACCGCCGAAGGGGCGGCTCGCGAGGCTGGCGGAGCGGACGCCGAGGTGGGTGTCGCCGCTCGGGCTGACGGCGCTGGTGTCCGGCGGGGTGGCTTATACGCTGCTCATGCGGCCGACGCAGGCGGGTGCGACCGACGCGCCGACGTGCGTGATGAAGCTGTTCACCGGGTTCGACTGCCCGGGGTGCGGCGGCACGCGCGCGGCCTGGTATCTGCTGCACGGTGACATCCCGGCCGCGGCGCACCACCACGCGATGCTGGTGTTCGCCGCGCCGTTCCTCGCGTACATGTACGCGAGCTGGACCATCAACCGGCTGGCGAACCGTAAGGTGCTGCCGACGATGCAGCTGTCCAGCGGCACGCTGATCGGATTCCTCGTGGCGTGGCTCATATTCTCAGTGGTCAGGAACCTGCCGTGGGCGCCATTCGACTGGCTCTTCGTTTAGTAGGCTCCTGAAATGCTCGAAGCCAAAGCCATCGCCTGGACCCATTTCGAACCGCCCGCGGACGTGCCGTGGGACACGGACGCGGATGGCGGTCAGGCGCTGGCGGAGTTCGCGGGCCGGGCGTGCTACCAGTCGTGGAAGAAGCCCAACCCGGCGACCGCGACCAATGAGGGCTACCTGCGGCACATTCTCGAGGTCGGGCACCTGTCGGTGCTGGAGCACGGCACCGTCACGTTCTACCTGACCGGGGTGTCCCGGTCGTTCACGCACGAGCTGGTCCGGCACCGGCACTTCTCCTTCTCGCAGCTGTCGCAGCGGTATGTGCCGGGTCGTGAGGCCCAGATGGTCGAGCCGGACGTGATCGCCGAGGACCCGGCGCTGCACAAGGTGTTCGTGGAGGCCTCCGAGGCGGCGCTGCGCGCGTACAACGAGCTGCTGGAGGGCCTGGAGGCCAGGTTCAGCGAGGTCGAGAACGGCACCAGCCGGCGCAAGCAGGCCCGGCAGGCGGCGCGGTCGGTGCTGCCCAACGCGGCCGAGACGAAGATCGTCGTGACCGGCAACTACCGGGCGTGGCGGCACTTCGTGACGATGCGGGCGACGGAGGCGGCGGACGTCGAGATCCGTGAGGTGGCGATCGCGTGCCTCAAGGAGCTGCAGCGCGTGGCGCCGAACGTATTCGCGGATTTCACCATCAGTACGCTGGCTGACGGCACCGAGGTCGCCGCCGCTCAGTACAGCTGGGAATCTTGAGCTGAGCGACCGGAAGGCGTCCGCTAGGTTGTGCGTATGACACGCACCGGTTCCGACCCCGGCCGGCCGTTCGGCCGGCTGCTCAGCGCGATGGTCACGCCATTCCGCGCTGACGGTTCGCTCGACGTCGACGGTGCGGCGCGGCTGGCCGCTCACCTGGTCGACGACCAGGACCATGACGGCCTGGTGGTCAACGGGACCACCGGCGAGTCGGCGACGACCAGCGACGCCGAGAAGGACCAGGTGCTGCGGGCCGTCATCGAGGCCGTCGGCGACCGGGCCACGGTGATCGCCGGCGTCGGCACCAACGACACGCACCACACGATCGAGCTGGCCCGCGCCGCGGAGAAGGCGGGCGCCGACGGCCTGCTCGTCGTCACCCCGTACTACAACAAGCCCCCGCAGGCGGGCATCCTCCAGCACTTCCGGTCGATCGGCGACGCCTCCGGGCTGCCGGTGATGGTGTATGACATCCCCGGCCGGACCGGCGTGGCGATCGAGACCGACACCATGTGCCGGATCGCCGAGCACGACCGGGTCGTCGCGGTGAAGGACGCCAAGGGCGACCTCGGCGAGAGCGCCTGGGTGATCAAGCGCACCGGTCTGGCGTATTACTCGGGTGAAGACAAGCTGACCCTGCCGCTGCTGTCGGTCGGCGCCGTGGGCGTGGTCGGCGTGCCGACGCACGTGTTCGGGCCGGAGACGAAGCGGATGATCCTGGCGCACGAGGAGGGCGACGTCGCCCGCGCCCGTGCGCTTCACCTGCAGTTGCTCCCCGCGTTCTGCGGGTTCTTCCGCACGCAGGGAGTCATCCTCACCAAGGCCGCCCTGACGCTGCTGGGCCTGCCCGCCGGGCCGGTGCGCCCGCCGCTGGTGCCGGCGAACGCGGCGGAGCTCGGCCGGCTGCGGGAGGATTGCGCTGAGGCGGGCCGCACGATCGGCACCGCGGACCAGATGGCACATCACAACGACCTCGGAGTGGCCCTATGACGGTGGCACACATCGAGCTCGAACCACCGCCGCCCCTCATTCCAGGAGCCCTGCGGGTCACGCCGCTGGGCGGGCTGGGCGCCATCGGGCGCAACATGACGGTGTTCGAGCTCGACGGCAAGCTCCTCATCATCGACTGCGGGGTGCTGTTCCCCGACGTGGAGCAGCCCGGTGTCGACCTGATCCTGCCCGACTTCTCGTCGATCCTCGACCGGCTCGACCAGGTGCAGGCGATCGTGCTCACCCACGGCCACGAGGACCACATCGGTGCCGTGCCGTATCTGCTCGCCCACAAGCCCGACATCCCGCTCGTCGGGTCGAAGTTCACCCTCGCGCTGGTCGAGGCGAAGCTGGCCGAGCGCCGCATCGAGCCGTACACGCTGACGGTCAAGGAAGGCCAGGTCGAGCGGCTCGGGCCGTTCGAGTGCGAGTTCTTCGCGGTCAACCACTCCATCCCGGACGCGCTCGCGGTGGCCGTGACGACGACGGCCGGCACCGTGCTGCACACCGGCGACTTCAAGATGGACCAGCTGCCGCTCGACGGCCGGATCACCGACTTGGCCGGGTTCGCCCGGATCGGCGCCAAGGGCGTCGACCTGCTGCTGTCCGACTCGACCAACGCGGAGATCCCCGGGTTCGTCACCCCGGAGCGGGAGATCGGCCCGGTCCTGGAGCGGACCTTCGGCCGGGCCAAGGGACGGATCATCGTCGCGTCGTTCGCGTCGCACGTGCACCGGGTCCAGCAGGTGTTCGACGCCGCGCACCTGCACGGCCGCAAGGTCGCGCTGATCGGCCGGTCCATGGTGCGCAACATGGGCATCGCCCGCGACCTGGGGCTGCTGCGGATCCCCGCGGGGCTGCTGGTGCCGATCGACGAGGCGATGGGGCTGCCCGAGGACCGGGTCGTGCTGATGTCGACCGGCTCGCAGGGTGAGCCGATGAGCGCCCTCGGCCGGATGGCCAACGGCGACCACCGGCACGTGCAGATCGGCGAGGGCGACACGATCGTGCTCGCGTCGTCGCTGGTGCCGGGCAACGAGACCGCGGTGTACCGCGTGATCAACCAGCTGTCCCGGGCCGGCGCGCTCGTCGTGCACAAGGACGTCGCCAAGGTCCACGTGTCCGGGCACGCACCCGCCGGTGAGCTGCTCTACCTGCTCAACGTGGTGCAGCCGCGCAACTTCATGCCGGTCCACGGCGAGTGGCGGCACCTGCGGGCGCACGCCCAGCTCGCCCGCGACGCCGGCGTCCCCGACGACCGGGTCGTGCTCTGCGAGGACGGCGACGTCGTCGACCTCGTCGACGGCAAGGCCTCCCTCGTCGGTCACATCCGGTCGCGGTACGTGTACGTCGACGGCCTCGCCATCGGCGACGTCGGCGAGTCGCTGCTCACCGAGCGCCGCATCCTCGGCGACGGCGGGTTCATCGCGGCGACCGTGGTCATCGACTCGGTGACCGGCAAGGTCGTCGCCGGCCCGACCGTGTCGGCGAAGGGCTTCTCCGACGACCCGGCGGTGTTCGCCGCGGTGCTGCCGCTGGTCACCGAGGCGCTCAACAAGGCCGCGACCGAGGGCATCACCGATCCGCACCAGCTGCAGCAGATCGTGCGGCGCACCGTCGGCCGCTGGGTCAATGAGGCGTACCGGCGCCGGCCGATGATCGTCCCGACGGTGGTGGAGGTCTAGCGAGATGTACGAGGTGCTGGCGTCCACCGTGCTCGTCGTGCACTTCGGCTATCTCGCGTACGTGGTGCTGGGCGGGTTCCTCGCCTGGCGCTGGCCCAGGGCGTTGTGGCCGCACCTCGCGGCCGCCGCCTGGGGCCTCGCCGTGGTGAGCATCCCGCTCACCTGCCCGTTGACGCTGGTCGAGCACTGGGCCCGCCGCAAGGCCGGCGAGACCGGCGTCGGGCGCGGCTTCATCGACCAGTACATCGAAGGCGTCCTCTATCCGGAGCGCTACACCCATCTGTTGCAGGTGTTGGTGGGTGTACTGGTGGCGGTGTCCTACGTCGGGATCTACGTGCGCTACAGAAAGCGCCGGAACACGACCCGCCGCTCCGAAGAAATGTCGGAGCCTACCGCTACGGTGTGACCATGGCGGGCCGCACCTCTCAGGCCGGCCGCGGCGGCACCCCCAGCGCCCGCGGCGGTTCGAGCACGCCGTCCAAGCGGACAACTCCGGCGAAGCGGACTGCTGCGGCTTCGACTGGCCGCTCGACCTCGGCTTCGACCTCCCGGGCCGCCGCCAAGCGGGCTCCCGCGGCGCGCCGCACGGTGACGCCACGGGCGCGGCGGCGCGGCGGCGCCGTGGTCGCCACGCCGCTCGGGCTGCTCGGGCGGGGCATGATCGCGGTCTGGATGGGTGTCGCACACGGCGTCGGCTGGGCCGCGCGGGCCGTGGGCCGCCAGGCGGCCAGCGCGCGCGGGCTCGACCCCGAGCACCGCCGCGACGGCGCCGGCCTGGGCCTCATCGGTCTCGCCGTGCTGCTCACCGCCGCATTGTGGTTCCAGTCCGCCGGGCCCGTCGGGCACTGGCTCGCCGGCATCTGCCACACGTTCATCGGCGGCGCCGCGGCGATCCTGCCGGTGCTGCTGGTCGTCGGCGGCATCCGGGTCATGCGCTCCGACCCCGAGGAGGACCACCGCGGCCGCGGCCTCGTCGGCTGGAGCGCGCTCTTCCTCGGCGGCACCGGCCTCATGCACCTCGCGGCCGGCAGCCCCGAGGCCCCCCAGCTCATGGACAAGGCCGGCGGGCTGCTCGGCCGCGCCGCCGGCGGCCTGCTGGAGAAGGCCGTGACCTCCTGGGTCGCGGTCCCGCTGCTGCTCCTGCTCGCCGGGTTCGGCCTGCTGGTCGTCACCGCCACCCCGATCAGCCGCATCCCGCAGCGCTGGCGGCAGCTGCGCGACCTCGCGCTCGGGCGCGTCGAGGACCCGACCCTCGACGTCGACGAGGAGTTCGAGGAGCTCTACGAGGAGCCGGAGCCGCGCCCGGCGCGCCGCGCACCGGCCCGCCGCCGGCAGGCCGCGCTGCCGCACCCGCTCGACGACGAGGAGGGCCCGCTCGGCTACGACGCCTCGGCTCCCGACCTCGGCCCCGGCGGTGGCTTCGGTGACGACGCGATCGTGCACGACACCGTCGTGCTGCCGCGGCCCGCGGCCGCCTCGCGCAAGAAGGCCAAGGAGAAAGAGAAGGAGAAGGACCCGCCGGAGCACTCGCCGCTGCCGACCCGCGCCGAGCAGCTCGCGCTCACCGACACCGACTACAAGCTGCCGCCGCCCGACCTGCTCGGCACCGGCGACGCACCGCGCGGCCGCACCCGGGCCAACGACGAGGTGACCGCGGCGCTGCAGGGCGTGTTCGAGCAGTTCGGCGTCGACGCGCTCGTCACCGGATTCACCCGCGGCCCGACGGTCACGCGCTATGAGGTCGAGGTCGGCCACGGCGTCAAGGTCGAGCGGATCACCGCCCTGTCGCGCAACATCGCCTATGCGGTGAAGTCGCCCGACGTGCGCATCCAGAGCCCGATCCCCGGCAAGAGCGCCGTCGGCGTCGAGATCCCCAACCCCGACCGCGAGAATGTCGCGCTCGGCGACGTGCTGCGTTCGCGCGTCGCGGCCGGCGACCACCACCCGCTGATCGTGGCCCTCGGCAAGGACATCGAGGGTGGCTATGTGGTGGCCAACCTGGCGAAGATGCCGCACATCCTGATCGCCGGCGCGACCGGCGCGGGCAAGTCGAGCTGCCTCAACTCGCTGCTCGTGTCGCTGCTGACCCGGGCGACGCCCGACGAGGTGCGGCTGCTGCTGGTCGACCCGAAGCGGGTCGAGCTGACCAGCTATGAAGGCATCCCGCACCTGGTCACGCCGATCGTCACCAACCCGAAGCGGGCCGCCGACGCGCTCGACTGGGTCGTGCGCGAGATGGACATGCGCTATGACGACCTGGCCGCCGCCGGCGTCCGCCACATCGACGACTACAACCGCAAGGTCCGCGCCGGGCAGATCACGGCGCCGCCGGGCAGCGAGCGGGTGATCCGTCCTTACCCGTATCTGCTGGTCGTCGTCGACGAGCTCGCCGACCTCATGATGGTCGCGCCGCGCGACGTCGAGGACTCGGTGGTGCGCATCACGCAGCTGGCCCGCGCGGCCGGCATCCACCTGGTCCTGGCCACGCAGCGCCCCAGCGTCGACGTCGTCACCGGTCTCATCAAGGCGAATGTGCCGTCGCGGCTGGCGTTCGCGACGTCGTCGCTCGCCGACTCCCGCGTCATCCTCGACCAGCCGGGCGCCGAGAAGCTCATCGGCCGCGGCGACGGCCTCTTCCTGCCGATGGGCGCCTCGAAGCCCATCCGCATCCAGGGCGCCTGGGTCAGCGAGACCGAGATCAACGACATCGTCAAGTTCTGCAAGGAGCAGCGCGAGCCCGAGTTCCGCGACGGCGTCACCACCAAGCCCGAGGACACCAAGAAGAAGGTCGACGAGGAGATCGGCGACGACCTCGACCTGCTGCTCCAGGCCATCGAGCTCGTCGTCACCAGCCAGTTCGGCTCCACCTCCATGCTGCAACGCAAGCTGCGCGTCGGCTTCGCCAAGGCGGGCCGCCTCATGGACCTGATGGAGACCCGCGGCATCGTCGGCCCCTCCGAAGGCTCCAAGGCCCGCGACGTCCTCATCAAGCCTGACGAGCTCCCCGAGGTGCTCACCGCTCTGAAGGACTTCGAAGACGACGCCTGACCCCGCTTGCCACGCAGCGCCTGCCACTGCCGCAGCGGGCCCTGCAAGCTGCGCGCCGGCCACGTCAGGGTCCACGTGGGCTTGACGGAGACCTGCGGCGTTGCCGTACTTTCCGGGGTTCCGAGGCTCGTGACGTCCTCATCAAGCCTGATGAGCTCCCCGAGGTTCTCGCCGCTCTGAAGGACTCCGAAGCCGGGCGCCTGCCCCTGCTTGCCACGCAGCGGCTGCCACTGCCGCGGCGGGCCTTGTAAGCTGCGCGCCGGCCTCGTCAAGGCCGGCCGTCCACGTGGGTTTGGTGGAGACCTGCGGCGTTGTCGGGCTTTCCGGGGTTCCGAGGCTCGCGACGTGCTCATCAAGCCTGACGAGCTTCCTGAGGTTCTCGCCGCTCTGAAGGACTCCGAAGCCGGGCGCCTGCCCCTGCTTGCCACACAGCGCCTGCCACTGCCGCAGCGGGCACTGCAAGCTGCGCGCCGGCCTCGCCGAGCCCGGCCGTCCGCGTGGGCTTGGTGGAGACCTGCGGCGTTGTCGGGCCTTCCGGGGGCTCCAAGGCTCGCGACGTCCTCATGAAGCCTGACGAGCCCCTGAGGTTTTCGCCGCTCTCTAGAACTCCGAAGCCGGGCGCCTGCCCCTGCTTGCCACGCAGCGGCTGCCACTGCCGCGGCGGGCCTTGTAAGCTGCGCGCCGGCCTCGTCAAGGCCGGCCGCCCTCGTGGGTTTGGTGGGCTCCGAAGTCGACGCCTGACCCCGTTGTCGTGCAAGCGGCTGCTGCTCTCGTGGCTGGGGACGCACGAGCTGCGCGTCGGCCCCTCCCAGGCCGGCCAGCTGCCTCATGGAGTTCTGGGAGACCCGTGGCGTCGTCGGCTCTTCGAGGGTTGCAAGGCCTGCGACGTTCTTGTCAGGCCTGATGAGTTCCTGAGGTTCTCGCCGCTCTCCAGGACTCCGACGACGGCGCGTGACTCAGCTGTAGAGCAAGCGGCTGCCGCTTCCGTGGTGGGGACGCACGAGCTGCGCGTTGGCTTCACCGAGGCGGGACGCCTCATGGACCTCACGGCCGGCGAGGCGCGAGCCACGGCGCTGGCACGCGAGGTGTGCGGCGTGGCGTGGTCGCGGGAGGGGCGTGGATCTGCGACCTGCACGGCGAGGCGCGACGGGCGAGCCGCCAAGTGGGCCGCGGGGCGCGGGGTGCTGGGGGCGAGTCACGGTGTGCGGGGACGCGAGGTGCGGGGCGAGGCGTGATCGCGTGGTTCCTGCGGGAGGAGGTCGGCCCGGGCGGCACCCGATCTGCTGCACGCATGACTGCCGGGCGGGTTGGGGCCGGGCCTGTCAAGGGCGGGGGCCGTGCGATGGGGATGGATTGCGGTGGCTGGGGCTTGCTCGGTGGCTGCCGCGTTGCTCTTGCTGTGTTCGGGTGGCGCGCCAGTTGGTCGGGGGCGGCGGCGCGGTGGGTGTCTTCAGGCTGCTGGAGGCCGCTGATCTTCGTGGGCGTGGGCGTGGGCGTGATCGAAGGATGGGGGTGGTCGCCATCGTGGCCAGGTCTGTCCTTCGATCAACGGGCGTGCGGAGGCGGGGGCGTGGGTCGTGTGCTCAAGGTGACGCTGCGGGCGGGGTGGTGCTGGGGGGTGAGGGGACGATGCGACAGTCCGAGGGGAGGGCCGGCGCGCGGGACGGGTGGGTGACATGGGTGAGCGGGTGAGGACGGTCGTGCTGGGGGAGGGTGCCGTGGTGAGGTGGGGGTGTTAGCGGCGTTCGTGCCGATCTGGGCGCTTACCGCTGTCGGCTACGTCGCCGGGCGGACCGGGGTGCTGGGGCTCGGGGCGGTGGACGTGCTCGGGCGGTTCGTGTTCTACGTGGCGATGCCCGCGGCGCTGCTTGACACGTTGAGCCGGCGGCCGGTTGCCGGGCTTGCGGGGGCGGGGGTCGCCGCGTTTGTGGGTGCCACGGTGGTGGTGGGCGCGGTCGGGTTCGGGGTGGCGCGGTGGGTGTTCCGGCGATCGTTGGGGGAGCAGACCATCGCCGGCATGGCGGCCGGGTACGTCAACGCGGGGAACCTCGGCATACCGGTGGCGGTGCAGGTGCTCGGGGACGCGTCGTTCATCGCGGTCGTGCTGCTCATCCAGACGACCATCCTCACGCCGGTGATCCTGGGGACGCTGGACCTGGCTCGGGTGGAAGAAGCACAGGGGCGGGCGTGGCGGCGGCTGGTGACAGTGCCGCTGCGGAGTCCGGTCATGCTGGCCTGCGTCGCCGGGGTGGCGCTCGGGGCCGCGGGGCTGAAGCTGCCGCCGCTGCTGGCCGGGGTCGCGGCGCTGCTCGGCGACGCCGCGGTGCCGTCCGCCCTCGTGGCGCTGGGGTTGTCGCTGGTACGCACGAACGACCCCGACCAGGCACCCGCCCGCCCGGTCGAGGTGGCGCTGTCGGTGGTGCTCAAGTCGTGCGTCCAGCCGCTCGTGTGCTTCCTGCTCGCCAGGTACGTCCTCGGGCTGCACGGCGCAGGGCTGTTCGCGACGGTGTTGTGTGCCGCGCTGCCGACCGCGCAGAACACGTTCGTGTTCGCCCGTGCGTACGGCGTCGACGGGCGCTTCCCGCGGGACGCCGTCGTCGCGTCCACGGCGGTGTCGATGGTGACGCTGACGGTGGTGGCTGTCCTGCTGGGATGATTGGTCGGGTGGATGCCGATGCGATCGCAGCGCTGGCCGAGCCGCAGCGCCGGGCCGTGTACGAGTACGTCGCCCGCAGCGGGGAGGCGGTCAGCCGCAACGCGGTCTCGGACGGGCTGGGCATCGGGCGGACCCTGGCCGCGCACCATCTGGACCGGCTGGCCGAGGCGGGACTGGTCGACGTGTCGTTCGCGCGGGTCAACGGGCGCAGCGGGCCCGGAGCGGGGCGGCCGTCGAAGCTGTACCGGCGAGCCGCGGCCGAACATGAGCTGAGCCTGCCGCCGCGGGACTACCGGACCCTGGCCACGGTGTTCGCCGACGCCGTCGAGGAGGCCGGGGTGGAGCCGGTCCTGTACGAGGCGGCGCGGCGGCAGGGCGAGCGCCTGAAGCGGGACGCGACCGGCGACGAGGAGCTGCTGCGGGGGCTGGGGTACGAGCCGTACGAGGACGGTGCGGTGTGGCGGCTGCGGAACTGCCCGTTCGACGGGGTGGCGAGGACGCACGCGGCGCTGGTCTGCGGGGCGAACCTGGCGCTGCTGGAAGGGGCGCTCGGGGAGCGGGTCCAGATCGACCCCCGGCCGGAGGGGTGCTGCGTGACCGTTCGGCGGTACCAAAAATAACCACGGTTAGTTTTAGAATGACGCCATGACCTTCCACCTCGCGCAGCTGAACGTCGGCCGGACCGTCGGGCCGAAGGAAGACCCCCGCATGGCCGGCTTCTACGGCGACCTCGACCGGATCAACGCCATCGCCGACGGCTGGCCGGGGTTCGTCTGGCGGCTCGTCGACGACGGCGGGGCCGACGCGACCTCGCTGCGCCCGTTCGGCGGCGACCTGCTCGTCAACCTGTCCGTGTGGGAGAGCCTCGAGACGCTGCGGGACTTCACGTTCCGCAGCGGTCACCTCGACGTCCTGCGACGGCGGCGCGAGTGGTTCGTGCCACTCGGGGACGTGTACGCCGTCAACTGGTGGATCCCGCCGGGGCACATCCCGACGGTCGAGGAGGCGGGAGAGCGGCTGGACCTGCTGCGACGCAAGGGCCCGTCATCCGATGCGTTCACGTTCCGCGACCCCTTCCCCGCAGCCTGAGCCCCGATCGGCCCGGTACCCTCGGAGCATGCCCGCCAATGCTGACCGTCGCGTCGCCCTGCTCACCCTCGGCTGCGCTCGTAACGAGGTGGACTCCGAGGAGCTGGCCGCCCGCCTCGCGGCCGGCGGCTGGGCGGTCACCACCGACGGCACCGACGCGGACGTGGTCGTCGTCAACACCTGCGGGTTCGTCGCCAAGGCCAAGCAGGACTCGATCGACACGCTGCTCGCCGCCGCCGACACGGGCGCCAAGGTCGTCGCGACCGGGTGCCTCGCCGAGCGGTACGGCGAACAGCTGGCCGGTGAGCTGCCCGAGGCGCACGCGGTCCTCGGCTTCGACCACTACCCGGACATGGCGGCGCGCCTCGACGCGATCATGGCCGGCGAGACCATCGCCTCGCACGCGCCGCGCGACCGGCGCACGCTGCTGCCGCTGACCCCGGTGGCGCGCCGCGAAGCGGTCGAGGTGGTCGTGCCGGGCCACCTGCCGGCGCACCTGCGCGGCGTGATGCGGCAGCGGCTCGAGAAGGGGCCCGTCGCGCCGCTGAAGCTGGCCAGCGGCTGTGACCGGCGCTGCTCGTTCTGCGCGATCCCCTCGTTCCGCGGCGCGTTCGTGTCCCGGACCCCGGACGAGGTGCTCGCCGAGGCGGAGTGGCTGGCGTCCACCGGCGTCCGCGAGCTGGTGCTCGTCAGCGAGAACTCCACCTCGTATGGCAAGGACCTCGGCGACCCGCGCCTGCTGGAGCGCCTGCTGCCGCAGCTGGCGGCGGTCAGCGGCATCGTGCGGGTGCGGGTGTCCTACCTGCAGCCGGCCGAGACCCGGCCGGGGCTGGTCGAGGCGATCGCGACCACGCCGGGCGTCGCGCCGTACTTCGACCTGTCGTTCCAGCACTCCAGCGAGCCGGTCCTGCGGCGGATGCGGCGCTTCGGGTCGACCGAGCGGTTCCTGGAGCTGCTCGAGTCGGTGCGCAAGCTCGACCCGGAGGCCGGCGCCCGCAGCAACGTGATCGTCGGCTTCCCGGGCGAGACCCGCGAGGACGTCGACGAGCTGGCCCGCTTCCTCACCGAGGCCCGCCTCGACGCGGTCGGCGTGTTCGACTACAGCGACGAGGACGGCACCGAGGCCGCCGACCTGCCCGACAAGGTGTCCGAGAGCGACATCAAGAAGCGGTACGACTGGATGAGCGCCCTCGCCGAGGAGCTCTGCGCGCAGCGTGCCTCCGACCGGATCGGATCCCAGGTCGACGTCCTCGTCGACTATCTCCTCGACGACTCGGTCGAAGGGCGCGCCGGGCACCAGGCACCCGAGGTCGACGGATCCACGACCCTCGTCGCCGGCGACGGGCTCGACCCGTTCTCGCTGCGCCCCGGTGACCTCGTCCGGGCCAGGGTCGTCGACAGCGTCGGCGTCGACCTGGTCGCCGTCCCGATCGAGATGATCAGTCCGGCGGCCTCATGACCGTTCTCAAGCCCGTCCCGTTGCTCAACGCGGCCAACGTCCTGACCGTCGTGCGGATGGTGCTCGTCCCGGTCTTCGTCTTCTTCGTCGTGGCGGGCGGGCTGACGGACACCGGCTGGCAGCTCGCGGCGGGCATCACGTTCGTCGTCGCGTCGGCGACCGACTATGTCGACGGGTGGATCGCCCGGACGTACAACCTGGTCACCTCCTTCGGGAAGGTCGTCGACCCGATCGCCGACAAGGCGCTGACCGGCGCGGCGTTGGTGCTGCTGTCGCTGTACGACCGGCTGCCCTGGTGGGTGACCGTGCTCATTCTCGTGCGCGAGTGGGGGGTCACCGCCCTGCGCCTGTGGGTGATCAGGCACGGCGTCATCCCCGCGAGCCGGGGCGGCAAGGCGAAGACGGCCCTGCAGATCCTGGCGATCGGCTGGTACCTCACGCCGCTGCCGGACGGGCTCGCCGCCGTGGGACCGTGGCTGATGGCGGGCGCCCTCATCGTGACGGTCGTCACTGGATTGGATTACGTCGTGCGGGCGTACCGGGTGCGCCGCGACTCCCTGCGCCGCCGCCGCGCGAGCGCCGCGAGTGGCGGGCCGGACACGTTCGGCGAGGCCGACCGGCTGGCCGCCCAGGATCAGATGCTGAGCACGCCGATCGCCGCACCGGCGGTCGCGCCCGTGGCGGACGAGCCGGTCGCATGAGCGGACCGCTCGACCTGGTCGCCCTGGACCCACGCGGGCTTCCCTTCGGTGCGCGCGGCGCCGGGACGTGGCGGAGGTGACGGCGTGAGTGCGGCTGAGGTGCTGGCGACGCTGCAGGGGCGGGGCGAGACGCTCGCGGTCGCCGAGTCGCTGACCGGAGGGCTGCTGGCCGCCGAGTTCGTCGCCGTGCCCGGGGCGAGCGTGGTGTTCCGCGGTGGGATGGTCGCGTATGCGACGGATTTGAAGGCGGCGTTGCTGGATGTACCGCCGCCGCTGCTGAACTCGCACGGACCGGTGGATCCGTCCGTCGCGGCCGCCATGGCCGCCGGGGCGCGGGAGCGTTGCGACGCCGACTGGGCGGCCGCCACGACGGGCGTCGCGGGCCCGGATCCGCAGGGTGGCCAGCCTGTCGGCAGAGTGTACGTCGCCGTCGCCGGACCCCTGCCCGAGCACGCCGCCGTCCGGGAGCTCACCCTGCCGGGTGACCGCTCCGAGGTCCGCGCGGGCGCCGTCGAAGCGGCCGTCACGCTCCTCGCCGAGGTGCTGGCGACTACCATCACCTTGCGATAACGGCGGGGTAGGGTGTCGATCGGCGCCGCACCAGGTACCGTGGCGGGTACCAGTTTTCGCGGGGAACCATTCGCGGACTGCCTCAGAGGGGGTGCCAAGGTGCTGCTTCGTCGAGTGATCGGTGACGCGCTGCGTGCGCGGCGGCAGGCCCAGCACCGGACCCTGCGCGAGGTGTCGACCGCCGCCAACGTCAGTCTCGGCTATTTGTCCGAGATCGAGCGCGGGCAGAAGGAGGCGTCCAGCGAGCTGCTGGCCGCCATCTGTGAGGCGCTCGGTGCCGCGCTGTCCGAGGTGCTGCGCGACGTGAGCGACACGCTCGCCACGGCGGAGGACCTGCCACGCGTGCTCGTCCCGGTCGGTGCGCCCGAGTCCACGCAGGACGCCGCGCCCGCATCCGACCCAGCCGCCGCGGGAGCAGGCCCGTCCGCGCCGGAAGCCCGGCTGTCCGGCCGCAGCGGCCCGAAGACCAAGGTCACCACCGACGCGAAGCTGTCGGTAGCGGTGCGCCACGACGGCCCGCTCCGCACGACACTGCGCGCGACCCGCAACCCGCGCGAAGTCGTCTACGCCGCCTGACGCCTTCGCCCGCCACCGGTCGTCTCCGCGACCACACGCCCCTCCACGCTGCCCATAGCCAGAAGGCCACTTGCCCGTCGGTCGTGCCATAGGCGCCGTTCGGGTCTCTGGCGTGCCGCTCGCCCGTGCCGCCGTAGGGCCTCGCCGGCGTGCGTTTCGGGCCGCTGCTCGTGTGACCTGTCCGACCGCTCGTCCAGGGCTGCCGTTGGGTTGCCGGCCGTGTCTGTTGGGCAGCTGCCGTGTCGGCCGCGCCTTGTCGGGGTGCTGCCATGTCGGTCGTGTCGCAGTCGGGGCGTTGGATTGCCGTTCGGGCAGTCGTTGGGTCGCTGGCCGTGCCTGTCGGGGGCGTTGCCGCGGCGCGGTTGGGGCGCTGAGTGCCGGGCGTGCGGGTCGTTGGGGTCGAGGCTGTATTGCCCGTCTGAGGGGTGGCTGGGGCTGCTGGCGGGTGGCGGCCGGTGGGGTGTTGCCGCCGTGTTGGCGTTGGGGTAGGTGGTCGGCGGATGAGTGGGGTTGTCGCGCGGCTCGCGAGGGCCCGGAGCGGTAGAGGGCTGGCGGATCGCCCGGGGGGTGGGGTCGAAAGCGGAGGGTGAGGGGCGGCGGGCGTACCGGCGACGCCGCGGCGAATCCGGAAGCACGGCGGACTCGATCGTGCCTGCCACACTGGGGCGCCGGGTGTGCTCGGTGGCTTCTGACAGTCGGATTGGCTTCGGTCTTGTTCGGTGCTCGTCAGTGGAAGGCAGACTTGCAGTTGTGGGTGTGAAGGAGCAGCTGACCGAGCCCTGGGGGCTCGTCGCGGCCGGTGTGCTGGGTGGAGTGGGTGGGGCGGTCGGCGCCGCGCTCGCTCCGGCTGGGGTGCTTGCCGGGATTCCGGTGGGGCTTGCCGTCGCCGGCGTCGTGTACGGCGTCCGGATCGGCGTCGGTGCGCTGTTCGGGCGGGGGTCGGGTAGGCGGTCCGCGCGGCATCTGCCGGCGCCGGCGCGTGGTGGAGACGCTGAGCGGTGGCTGCGGAGGGCTGAGTCGGCGGTACAGACGCTGCATCGGCAAGCGGAGACGCCCTCCGACGCCGTCCTGCGGGTGCAGGTTGCCGGGGTCGACGAGCGGGCGGCCGAGGCGCTGGGAGATCTGGTCAGGTTCGCCGGTCAGGTGACGCTGATCGAGCGGACGTCGGCGGGCATCGACGTCGCCCGGCTCGGGCATGACCGGGCGCAGCTGGCGCGGGGGATCGACGGGCTGCCGGCGGGGCCGTTGCGGGCGGAGCGGGAGCGGGCCCTGCGGGCGGTGACCGATCAGCTCGGTGTGGCACGGCGGCTGCACGACGCCCGCGAGATGCTGCTCGCGCGGATGCAGTCCGCTGTGCTGGGTCTCGAAGGGCTGGTCGCGCGGATGGCCGAGCTGCTGGCCCTCCACGCGGCGTCCGACGTCGGCACGTCGCTCACGGCGGTGAAGGTGGCAGAGCTCGCCGCGGGACTGGAGGGCATGCGCGACGGTCTGGCGGAGGCGGAGCGGCTGTCACGCTCGGCGCTCACCGGGGAGCAGGTGCAGTAGTGCGCATCCCTGAGATCACCCTGAGTCGCACGTGTTTCACACCGCTTTGTCCGCATTATCCCACCGTTTGAGTTGACGCTGGGCGTGACGCTCTCGCGCTCGCCTGACACGATGGAAGCCGCACGTTTGTAGTGCCGGCG
Source organism: Dactylosporangium sp. NPDC050588 (assembly GCF_040654975.1). Classification (NCBI taxonomy): domain Bacteria; kingdom Bacillati; phylum Actinomycetota; class Actinomycetes; order Micromonosporales; family Micromonosporaceae; genus Dactylosporangium; species Dactylosporangium sp. NPDC050588. Next base: position 149,316 of record NZ_JBFAJA010000009.1, read on the forward strand.
CAGAGAGGACCGCGAGATGGCGAATCCCGCCGTGAAGGGCTGGAAGTACCTGATGGCGCTCTTCGGCGCCAAGATCGACGAGCACGCCGATCCGAAGGTGCAGATCCAGCAGGCGATCGAGGAGGCGCAGCGCCAGCACCAGGCCCTGGTGCAGCAGGCCGCGGCCGTGATCGGCAACCAGCGGCAGCTCGAGATGCGGCTGTCCCGGCAGATGGGTGAGGTCGAGAAGCTGCAGGCCTCGGCCCGGCAGGCGCTCACCCTCGCCGACAAGGCCCGCGCCGAGGGCAACGAGACCAAGGCCGTGGAGTACGAGCAGACCGCGCAGATCTTCGCCACCCAGCTCGTCGCGGCCGAGCAGGGCATGGAAGACATGAAGACGCTGCACGACCAGTCGCTCAACGCGGCCGCCCAGGCCCGCCGCGCGGTCGAGAACAACGCGATGCTGCTGCAGCAGCGCCTCGCCGAGCGCACCAAGCTGCTCAGCCAGCTCGAGCAGGCCAAGATGCAGGAGACCGTCGCCAAGTCCCTCGAGTCGATGAGCGGCCTCGCCGCGCCGGGCAACACGCCGTCGCTGGACGAGGTGCGCGAGAAGATCGAGCGCCGCTACGCCAACGCGATGGGCCGCGCCGAGCTCGCCTCCAACTCCGTCGAGGGCCGCATGCTGGAGGTCCAGCGCACCACGCTCGACATGGCCGGCAGCTCCCGGCTCGACCAGATCCGCGCGAGCATGGCCGGCGACCAGCTCGCCGCCGCGCCCGCGACGCCCAGCACGCCCGCCGCGGCCTCCCCGGGCCCGCGGGACGCCGGCGTCGCGCGCCTCGACGAGATCCGGGCGAGCCTGAAGGACAAGCAAGCGGGAGACACCGCCAGCGCCGGCTGACGAGTTCAAGGTCTATTGGGGGGAGTGCCGGTCATGGCGTCGGAGCGGGCGAAGCATCTGAAGCGACTGCGGCGGCTGCACCGCTCCGCGCGTGGCTGGTCCGTGCGGGCCGGCCTGCTGACCGGCGCCACCGCGATTCTCGTGCCGTACAGCGGCCTCGGGCTGCCCGACGCCTTCTGGGCGGCCGGTGCCGGGGGCTCCATCGCGATCGCCATCTGGCGCTGGATGGACCTGCGGGCCTTCCGGGCCCTGCCCGTGCCGCCCGAGCCCGACCCGGCCCTCGTCGGCGCCCAGGCCCGGGAGAAGCTCGTCGGGATCGTCGCCAAGCTGCCAGCGGGGCGCACGGCGATCGCGGAGTTCGGCAAGCAGCGCGAGTCGTTCAAGCTCCGCGGCCTGACGGTCGCCGAGCCGTGGCGGCGCCTCGACCGCGCCTCGGCCATGCTCGCCGGGCTGGTCGGCCGGCTCGGCCCGCACGCGGAGGCCGCCGTGCTCGACGCGACCGTCGCCGAGCAGTCGCTGCGCGACCTGGCCCAGCGGACCGCGTCCGTCGAGCGTGCCATGAGCCTCGGCCCGGCCGGCGACTCGCTCCGGCCCGCCCACGCGTCCCTGGCGGCGCAGCTGGAGCAGGGCGTGTCGGCGTATGAGCAGTTCGTCACGGCGGCGGCCGGCTGTGTCGCCGAGGACAGCGCCACGATCGGCAATCTGGCGGATGCGACAGCGTTCCTGAAGGGTGTCGCCGAGGCGATGTCGGACCTGCGCTCGACCCCGCGGGCCAGCACCGCCTGAAGCGCCGCGTCCCACGCGCCGCGCGGCGGTTACTCGTTGGGGAGCAGGTAGCGCCAGCTGGCTCTGACCGTGTCGCCGGACGCCGACGTGTACGCGGGCCAGGCGCCGCGCTGGTCCAGGTCCCGGGTCAGGGTGCGGACCACGGCCCGCGCGTCCTCGCCGGACAGGTCCGCCTTGCGGAGGCCGCCGGCGTCGGGGGCGGGCAGCTTCACGTCGGCCGGCCAGGGGTTCACGGTGGCGGGCTCGCCGTCGACCGGCATCGCGACGAGGCGCACCCGGTCCGCCAGGTACGGCTGGGCCGTCGCCGCCACCGACTTGTGCACGGCGGCGAGGCGGTCGCGGGCGTCGTACAGGACGTCGGCGTAGACGTGGTCGGTCTTCAGCTCGTCGAACCCCTCGGCGGTGAACGCGAGCGGCCCCGACGGCGACCACGTGCTCACCCTCGTCACGGGCGCGTTGAGGATCGTCGGCGCCGCGGACCGCGGCTTCTGCGCGTCGCTGGAGCCCAGGTCGGCGAGCAGGCCCGCGGCGAGGGTCTGCAGCGCGTCCGGGTCGAGGCGGGACCGGTACGCGGCGTCGGCGATCGCGTCGCCGTCACCGAAGACGACGAGGCGGGGCGCGCGCAGGGCGAGCATCGCCGTGCCGACCAGGCCGCCGGTCAGCTCCCAGACGGCCAGCGGCGTGCCGTCGGGCGGTCGCAGGGTCGGGGCCGGGGTCGCGGAGGCGAGCGGAGTGCCGTCGCAGGCGCCGAGCGCGGAAGCCACGAGCGTGGCGGCCGAGGCGGCGAACAACCCCCGCCGGCTCAGCCGGTGATGCACCGGTACAACACCACACCCAGCGTCACGCCCAAGACCCTACCGCGTGCCCGCAACGATCAGTGCGGGGGCGTGAGCCTCACGACAGCCGACTCCACAGCGCGGGCGCGGCGGCCGGTGACCAGTCCGACTGTGATCTGTGCGCCTGTCTGCACGCATAGACGCCGCCCTGGTACGCCACCTGCGCCCCGACCTGGTAGGCGACGCCCACGGCCCACGCCGGGACGGTCTTCTTCGCCGCTGGAGACCGCGTTGCGGCGGTGGATGAGGGCGGTTTCGAGCTTGGCGAAGGCGGGACGGCAGACGAGCGGACCACCTCGGCGGGAGTGGTGACTACGGGTGAGGATGTAGGCGCTGACGGTACAGTGGCCTCGTCGAAACCGGTGGGAGCCGGCGGCAGGCAGGCGGCCCCGACGCCCGCGGAGTTGTAGCAGAGGTGGGTGTCGTCGGCGCCCACGACCGGTCCGCCGTTCGAGCGCGCGACCGTGACGGCACCCAGCGTGAACACGATCAGCGCCGCCGTGCCCCACAGCAGCGTCCGATCTGTCGGACCCAACCGGTGAACTCCGTGCACGCCCAGCACTCCCTCGCCTGACCAGCGAGTTCGCAGCCTACGGGCCAGGTGTCGCGGAGACAACCGGCTGGCAGCGCGGGCACCAGTACGTGATCCGGTCGTGGTCGCCGCCGGTCCAGCGCTCGATCCGGGTGCCGCATCGACGGCATTCCCTCCCGGCGCGCTCGAACACCCAGTTGGTCTCGCCGCGGCGCAGCGAACCGGTCGTCGTCTGCGTCCAGCGGCCCCGGTTGGAGTTCAGCAGCCGGTGCGCCAGGTCCACCATCGCGGGCAGGTCCGGCACCGCGCCGACCTCGGTCCACGGGTTGACACCCCTGAGGAACAGGACCTCGGCCTTGTACAGGTTGCCGATGCCCGCGAGATTGCGCTGGTCGAGCAGGGCGTCGGCGACGTGCCGGTCGGGCCTGGCGGCGAGCCGCGCGACCGCCTCCGCCGGGTCCCAGCCGTCGCCCATCAAGTCGGGCCCGAGGTGGCCGATCAACTGGCGCTCGTCCCTGGTCGGCACCAGTGCGAGCTCGTGCAGGTGGAAGCCGACGGCGACGGCCGTCGCGGTGTGCAGCGCGACCCGGATCAGGTGCGCGGGGCGGCCGGTCCAGCGCTCGCCCGGGCGGTACGTGCGCCACGCCCCGTCCATCCGGAGATGCGAGTGCAGCGTGTAGGCGCGGTCGGGCTCGCGGGTCAGGCGGAGCAGCAGGTGCTTGCCGTAGCTGGCGGATTCGTGCACCCGCCAGCCGGCGAGGTCCGTGGTCGCGAGCTTCGGCACCCGGAAGTCGCTGCGGGTCAGCTCGTGACCGTCCAGGGCGTCGGCGAGCACGCGGGCGGTGTTCCAGACGGTGTCGCCTTCGGGCACCGTCCTAGCTTATGGGAGCAGCGGCGCCACTTCCGTGGCGAGCAGGTCGAGGTGCTCCAGGTCGTGCAGGTCGAGCACCTGCAGGAACGCCCGCGACGCGCCCGCCTTCACGAAGTCGGCCAGCTGCTCCGCCACCCGCGCCGGCGTGCCGTAGAGCTGCCCGCCCGACGCCGGCGGACCCTTCGGGTCGAGCCCGGACGCCTCCGCCCGCCGCCGGATCTCCGCCTCGGTCGCGCCGCACACGATCGTCTGGGCGAACGAGAACACGATCGGCGCCCGCCCGTCGCGCCCCTCGGCCTCGATCGCGACGACGACCCGGTCGTAGGACGCGGTCGTCTCCGCCAGGCTCGAGAACGGCACGTTGAACTCGTCGGCGAACCGCGCCGCCAGCCGCGGGGTCCGCTTGAGGCCCTTGCCGCCCACGATGATCGGCGGGCCGGGCCGCTGCGCGGGCTTCGGCAGCGCGGGCGAGTCGGTGAGGTCGTAGTGGCGGCCCTGGTAGCTGAACGTGGCGCCGTCCGGCGTCGCCCACAGCCCGGTCACGATCTCCAGCTGCTCCTCCAGCCGGTCGAACCGCTCGCCGACCGGGGGGAACGGAACCCCGTACGCCAGGTGCTCCCGCTCGAACCAGCCGGTGCCGAGCCCCAGCTCGACCCGGCCACCGCTCATCGCGTCGACCTGCGCCACCGCCACCGCGAGCGGCCCCGGAAGCCGGAACGTCGCCGAGGACACCAGCGTGCCGAGGCGGATCGTGGACGTCTCGCGGGCGAGCGCGCCGAGCGTCACCCACGAGTCGGTCGGGCCGGGCGCCCCGCCGCGGGTCGCCATGTAGTGGTCCGAGCGGAAGAAGCCCTCGAAGCCGAGCCGCTCGGCGTGCCGCGCGAAGGCGAGCTGGTCCTCGTACGTGGCGCCGAGCTGAGGTTCGATGAACACGCAGAGCCGCATGCGTCCGACACTATCCTGATGGACCCCTGGATCTCCTTCACCACCGACTACGGGCTCGAGGACGGGTTCGTCGCGGCCTGCCACGGGGTGATCGCCCGCCTGGCGCCCGCCGCGCGGGTCATCGACGTGACGCACCTCGTGCCGCCCGGCGACGTCGGCCGAGGGGCGCACGTGCTGGCACAGACCGTGCCGTCGCTGCCGCGCGGCGTACACCTCGCCGTCGTCGATCCCGGGGTCGGCACCGCACGCCGGCCGATCGCGATCGAGGCCGCGGACGGCGGGTTCCTCGTCGGGCCGGACAACGGGCTGCTGATCCCGGCGGCGGAGGCCCTCGGCGGCATCCGTCGCGCCGTCCACCTCACCAACGCGGCATGGTTCGCGCCGGACGTGTCGCACACCTTCCACGGCCGCGACGTGTTCGCCCCGGTGGCCGCCCGCCTCGCCGCGGGCGCCGACCTGTCCCTGGCAGGAAGTGCCACCGCGGCTCTTGTACGACTACCGCGGCCGTTCCTGGACGTGACGCCGTCCGGTGTGGTGGCCTCGGTACTGACGGTCGACCGGTTCGGCAACCTGCAGCTGGCTTCGCCCGGTTCCTTCCCCAGGGGCTCGGTCACCGTCAACGGCGCGCCGGCCGTCTCGGGCGGCACCTTCGGCGACGCGCCCGCCGGCGGGCTCGTGGTGTTCACCGACTCCGCCGGCTACCTGGCCGTCGCGGTCAACGGTGGCAGCGCCGCCGAGCTGCTCGGCGTCCGGGCCGGCGACCGCGTGACCATCGCTCACGCCCCGTAGCCTCATCGTCGCCGCACGTGGTTGAGAGTGACGGAGGGTGATGTCCCGGCATATGATCCAGCCGTCCGATCGATCACACATGGCATCACAACTGGCGGAGAGTAGGACATGTCAGGCGCCGACTGGATGAAGCCCAAGCCCGACGAGGCCCACGAGCCGGTCGACCTGCAGACGGACCGGCCACACCCGGCCCGGGTCTACGACTTTCTGTTGGGCGGCAAGGACAACTTCCCCGCCGACCGGGGCGCCGCCGAGGCCGGCCTGCGGGCCAACCCCAACAGTCGCATCCCCCCGCGCGAGAACCGGGCGTTCCTGCGCCGCGCGGTGGAGTACCTGGCCCGCGAGGCGGGCATCCGGCAGTTCCTCGACATCGGCACCGGCATCCCGACGTCACCCAACGTGCACGAGGTCGCCCAGGCGATCGCGCCCGACTCCCGGATCGTCTACGTCGACAACGACCCGATCGTCCTCGCCCACGCCCGCGCGCTGCTGACCAGCAAGCCCGAGGGCCGCACCGAGTACATCGACGCCGACCTGCGCGACACCCGCCGGATCCTGGACTCGCCGCAGCTGCGCGAGGCCATCGACTTCGACCAGCCGGTGGGCCTGCTGCTGATCGCGATCCTGCACTTCGTGGGCGACGCCGACGAGCCGTACCGGATCGTGCAGGAGCTCGTCGACGCCCTTCCGTCCGGCAGCTACCTCGCGCTGTCGCACCTCACCGGCGACTTCGACCCCGTCGCCTGGGAGCACGTCGCCGCCATCTACGCCCGCCAGGGCGTGACGATGCAGGTCCGCCCGCACGCCGACATCGCCCGGTTCTTCACCGGCCTGGAGCTCGTCGACCCCGGCCTGCCGCTCGTCACGAAGTGGCGCCCCGACGCCGAGGTCTCGCCCGACGTCACCGACACCCAGGTCTCCGTCTACGGAGGTGTGGCCAGGAAGGCCTAGGCCCGGCCTGTGAGCCGCTTTTCGGGGTTCCCGGGGGTGTGACCCGGGGGCGGCCGGGCAGTGGCGTGCGGTGGCTCGCAAAGCTCCGGCGCTGGCGATGGTGCTGCTGCTGCTCGTGACGGGGCTGGTGGTGCCGGTGTCGTGGCCGCGCGCCCTGCAGACGGTGTGCACCACGGACATCGTCCAGGCCAGGGCCGTCGCCGGGCTGGCCAACTTCTCCGCCTGGCTGCGCCGCAACAACGCGACCGGGTTCATCGGGGAGATCGGCTGGCCCGCCGACCGCGACGCGGCGCAGTGGTCCGCGGTCGCCGAGGCCTGGTACAACGCCGCCGACGCCGTCGGGCTGCCCGTCACCGCCTGGGCGGCCGGCACCTGGCCGGCCAACTATCCGATGGCCGTCTACCGCCCGGTCGCGCACGGCATGGACGTCGACGTCGTCGGCCCGCAGGCCCACGTCGTCGAGCGCCACGGCACCTCCGCCGGCTACCTCCGCGGCGTCAACCTGGCCGCCGGCTCCTTCGCCACCTCCGAGGTCAACGGCGGCTTCGGCAGCGCCAACCCCGGCCGGTACGGCGACGACTACACGTACGAGACCCCCTCCAGCTACGAGTTCCTGGCCTCGCGCGGCATCCGCCTCGTCCGCCTCGCCGTCAACTGGGAACGCCTCCAGCCCGTCCCATTCGGGCCCTTGTCCTCCGAGGAGGTCGCCCGGGTCCGCCTCGCGCTCGACCACGCCAGCGCCGCCGGCCTCCTCGTCGTGCTGGACCTGCACGGGTACGGCGACTTCGCCCTCGGCGGCGGCCGCCACCAGCAGACCCTGCTGCGCCTCGGCGCCCCCGGCCTGCCGACCACCGCGCTGGCGGACTTCTGGCGCCGCATGGCCCCCGCCGCCGACAACCCCGCCGTCATCGGCCTGGGCCTGCTCAACGAGCCCACCCGCCTCGCCGCCGACGGCCGCGCCGGCGCCCTGATCTGGGAGCGCGCCGCCCAGCAGACCGTCGACGCCCTCCGCGCCATCGACGACCGCCGCGCCCTGCTCGTCAGCGGCTACATGCCGATGGGCCCGCCCTCGTGGGGCCTCATGCACCCGCGTGCCTGGATCCACGACCCGCTGCACCGCGTCGCGTACGAGTCCCACGCCTACTTCGACCACGACGGCAGCGGCCATTACTGGAGCTCCTACGCAGACGAGCTCCGCGACGTCACCTGGCCCCATCCCACCCTCTGCCAGCGACTGACCCCACTGACCCGTCAGGTGCTTCAATCGTCCGGGTGATCGCCGTCCGCTCCGCCCACCCCGCCGACCTGCCCGCCGCAGCCGACGTCTGGCACGCGGCGAACGCCGCCCGCGGCCTCCCGCCGACCCCACAACGTCTTGCGCGCGTCCGCGAGAAACTGGCCGCCCCGGACGCCCAGGTCCTGATCGCCACCCTGCCCACGCCCCCCTCCACCGCCCCCGCGTCCGGCCCTGCCGGTTCCGTGGCCGGGTCTGCTGGTCTGGTGGCTGTTCCAGCTCCGTCCGAGTCTGGACCGTCACTCGCCGGACCTGCCAGTTCCCCGACCGAACGCTCGGGTTCTGCGGACGCGCTCGCCGGCGCCGGGTCGGCACCCGCTGGTTCGACGGCCGGACAGGACGGGTCCGCGACCGCTCCGGCGCTGGACGCGGCGGCGGCGAGCGGAACCGGGGCGATGCCTGCCGAGGCCGGGACGGTGGTCGGCATGGCCTTGGTCGAGCCGGGGCGCGCCGACGACGGCGAGGGTGCGTTGATTCCCGGGTACGGTCACGTGTCGATGGTGTTCGTCCACCCCTCCCACTGGTCGAACGGCTACGGACAGCACCTCCTCCGCGCGGTCCACGCCCTCGGCTACACCCGCACGACGCTGTGGACCCGCCGATCCAACGAACGCGCCCAACGCCTCTACGCCGCCGCCGGCTACGTCCCGAACGGCCGCACCACCCACCTCTTCGACGGCGACGAGATCATCCAGCTGGAGCGCCGCGCCGGGCCGGTCTGACCCGTGCCGCCGGGCCGGCTCACCGCGGTCCGTCCCAGGTCCAGTGCGGCATCATGACGTCGGCGGGCACCTGGGAGTCCGGCGGCGAGTACTGCATGACGTCCGCCGCCGCCCAGGTCATATAGTCACGCAGCGCCGCCCGGAACTCCGGGTCCGCGGGCAGTCCGGCGTCGTCGCACGCGAGCACGAAGCAACGCACGAACCGCTCCCCGAGGTCGTCCTCGGCGCCCATCCGCGCGTGCAGGTCGAGCACGCCGAAGTGGGTGCCGCACGTCTGCGAGTACGCGGGCGGACCGCCGAACGCCTCGGCCAGGTACGTCCCGAGCCGCTGAACATGCTCAGGATGCTGCCCCGGATGCCCGAACGGATGGTTGAGCACCGGATCCGCAAGGCACCGCTCATGCAACGCCGCCGCCAGCGCCTGGAACGCCGGGGCGCCACCGGCGTGCTCGAACAGCGAGACCCGTCGCTCGCCCGCGAGTTCACTCATCGCGCCGTCTCCTTCCGTGGTCACACGCGATGGTCGCGTGCCGGTCGCCAGCTCCGCAGCCGAAGCGTCCAGCTGGGTGCGGTTCAGCTCTGCGGGTGGAGCGCTTGATCTGGTGTGGCTCAGTTCCGTGGGTGGTGCGTTCGGTCGGGTGGGTGGCTCAGCTCTGTAGGTGGTGCGTTCGGTCGGGTGGGTGGCTCAGCTCCGTAGGTGGTGCGTTCGGTCGGGTGGGTGGCTCAGCTCTGTGGGTGGTGCGTTCGGTCGGGTGGGTGGCTCAGCTCCGTAGGTGGAGCGCTTGATCGGGTGTGGATCAGTTCCGCAGGCGGAGTCCCTTCGGGGTGGTCCGGAACCCGGCCGCCGACAGCGCGTCGCCGAGCGCCGACGCGTGGATGGACTCCCCGTCGGCACGCTCGACCGACATCGCGCCGAGCGCACCGCCGTGGACGGCGTCGGCGAGGGCCTTCGCGGCGAGCACGAGCAGTTCGGTGTCCTCGACGTACGACAGCAGCGTCCGCCCTCCGCGCTCCACATAGATGACGAGATCACCGCCGACCGTGACGACGAGCGCGCCCGCCTTGCGCCCCGGCCGGTGCCCGGAGCGCTCACCGTCACCGGCGTCGACGACCCGCTCGGGCCAGGGCAGCGCGGCCCCGTACGGATTGGCTGGGTCGGTCGAGGCGAGCACCAACGCGTCGCGGGTGTCGGTGCCGCCCCGCAACCGGTCGACGGCCCCCGGCAGCGCGAACTGCGCCGCGCCCAGACCTTCCACGAAGTAGCCCCGCCGTGCGGCGCCCCGCTCCTCCATCGCCGCGAGCACGGGATACACGCCGGCGAACGCCCCCGGCAGATCCTCGGCCATCACCGCCCCACGGGTGACGATCCCGTGCCGGTCCAGGAGCAGCTCGGCGTTGGCAGTCGCCCGGCGGGTCGGGTCGAGGTCCCGATCGGGCAACCGGTGCCACCGCCCGGCCCCGGTCGGCGGCCCTGACCGCCCGCCGGCGAGCGACGCCCGCGCCGCCGCGATGCCCGCGCGCCGGTACCGCGACCGCGGCGCCGCCGGCTTCGCCTTGTGCGCTCCACCGCCACCGAGCTTCGCCCGCAGCGGACCGAGCGTGTCGTTGGACAGCTGCCCGGCCCACACCAGGTCCCAGACCGCGTCGAGCACCTCCGCCTCGCTGACGAACCCCGGCGCACCCCAACCGTCCGAGTCCCCACCCGGACCGCCGGCGTCGCGTGAGCCCGCCGACCCGGCGTGCAGCGACGCTTCGACGCCGCGCAGGGTTTCGCTGATCGAGCCGGGTGCCGCCTTCGCCCTCCGCAGCCTGGCGACAGGAACCGGCGGCGGCACGACCGCATCAGGCTCCGCGCCACCGGCGAAACCGCCCGCACGCCCCCGCGCGGTGGCCTCGTCGCCCGCTGCGGGCAAGGCCACGGCTCCGTTGTCAGGCTCAGACAAAGGCGTCGGCCCACCGGCCCCCGACGAGACCACGGACCCGTCCCCGGATGCCGGCGCCGCCCCGGCATCGCCGCTGGATGCTGGCCTCGCCACGGACCCGCCGCCGGGCGCCGACCAGGGCATCGACTCGCCACCGGATGCCGATGACCTGACGCCCTTCCCGCCCGGACGCGCCCGGCCTTCGGCCGCGGAGGACCCAGTCGCGGATGACGGGCTCGCGCCGCTCCTGGACGACGACCCAGCGGCAGATGACGGGCTCGCGCCGCCCCTGGACGACGACCCAGCCGCAGAGGGCGAACTCGCGCCTCCCTTCGACGACGACCCGGCTGCGGGCGGCAGCTCCCTGCCCACCGCGGAAGGTGGCGGAGCGGAGGCGAGGATCTCGTTGACCCGCTCCGCCAGCGTCCGCAGGAACAAGGCCTGCCCACCCGCGAGCGCGGTGAGGATCGCGGCGTGGACCGGGCCGCCGACATCGGTGGGCGGCGGGAGGAGCAGCGACGCGGTGTCGGCGAACGCGAGACTGACCCACCCGTCGTGCTCGCCGATGGCGCCGCCCCCGGACCAGAGCAGGTCGCCGGACGCGCACAGCTCGTCGAGGTAGGCGGGCGTGTAGTCGGCGACGCGGGCGGGCAGGATCAGCCGCTCCAGGGCGGATGCCGGCATGGCGATGCCCTGGAGCTGCTCGACCGCGGCGGCGACGGCGTCGATGCCCCGGGCCCGGGACGAGCCGACCTGGTGCCACTGCGGCAGGAAGCGGGCCAGCGCTCGGGGCGGCACGGGCTCGATCTCGCGGCGCAGCGCGGCCAGGGACCGGCGGCGCAGCAGCCGCAGGATCTCGGCGTCGCACCATTCGGTGCCGGCGCCGCCGGGCGTGAACTCGCCGGAGACCATCGCCGGCAGGCGGCGCAGCGCCTGCTCGACGACGAAGACGCCGAGCCCGAAGCGGGCCGCGCAGGTCGCCGCGGTGAACGGCGCGTGCGTGCGGCCATAGCGGGTGACGAGGTCGCCGAGCGGGTCCGCGACCGGCTCCAGGTAGGCGGAGGGGAGGCCGACGGGCAGCGCCACGCCGAGGGCGTCGCGGAAGCGGGCCGCGTCCTCGACCGCGATCCAGCGGGCCTCCCCGGCGACGCGGACCTGGATGGCGCGGCGCTGCGCGCCCAGCTCCGCCGCCCACGCGGGGTCGGCACCGCGGGCGGTGAGCTCGGCGTCGGACAGGTCGCCCAGGACGCGGAGCATCTCGGCGACGTCCTCGGCGTCGCGCGGGGTGCGCTGGTCGCCGAGCCACTGCAGGGTGCGCTCGGTCTCGGAGACGACCTCGGGGTCGAGGAGGTCGCGCAGCTCGACCCGGCCGAGGAGCTCGGCGAGCAGCGTCGGGTCGAGGGCGAGCGCGGCGGCCCGGCGCTCGGCGAGCGGTGCGTCACCCTCATACAGGAAGGCGCCGACATAGCCGAAGAGCAGCGACCGGGCGAACGGTGACGGCCGCGGCGTCTCCACCTCGACGAGGCGCAGCTTGCGCCCGGCGATGTCGCGCATGACGCCGACGAGCCCGGCGACGTCGAACACGTCCTGCAGGCACTCCCGCGCGGCCTCGAGGGTGATCGGGAAGTCGGCATAGTCGCGGGCGACGTCGAGCAGCTGGGCGGAGCGCTGCCGCTGCTGCCACAGCGGCTGGCGGCGGCGCGGGTCGCGGCGGGGCAGAAGCAGGGCGCGGGCGGCGCACTCGCGGAACCGGGCGGCGAACATGGCCGACGTGCCGACGGTCTCCTCGACGATGCCGGCGATCTCGTCGGGGTCGAACGCGACCAGGTCGGCGCCGGGCGGCTCGTCGGCGACGTCGGGCAGGCGGACCACGATGCCGTCGTCGCTGGGCATGACCTGCGCGTCGACGCCATAGCGCTCGTTGAGCCGGCGGGCGATCGCCAGGGCCCACGGCGCGTTGACCCGGGCGCCGAGGACACAGTGGACGGTCATCCGCCAGTCGCCGAGCTCGTCGCGGAACCGCTCGACCAGCACGGTGCGGTCGTCGGGCAGGTGACGCGTCGCTTCGCGCTGCTCGCGCAGGTAGGCCAGGAGGTTGTCGGCGGCCCACTCGTCGAGCCCGCCGCTGCGCAGCTGCTGGTGGGCGGCCTCGTCGCCGGCCTTGACGAAGCCGCGCAGCCGGGCGCCGATCGCGCGGCCGAGCTCGACGGGGCGGCCGGGGGAGTCACCCTTCCAGAACGGCATCTTCGCGGCGGCGCCCGGCGCGGGGGAGACCAGCACCCGGTCGGGGGTGATGTCCTCGATGCGCCACGAGGTCGAGCCGAGCAGGAACACGTCGCCGACGCGGGACTCGTAGACCATCTCCTCGTCGAGCTCGCCGACGCGGGCGGCCTTCTCCGCGCCGGCCAGGAACACGCCGAAGAGACCGCGGTCGGGGATGGTGCCCCCGCTGGTGACGGCGAGGCGCTGGGCGCCGGGGCGGGCGGTGAGGACCCCGTCGGTGCGGTCCCACACGATGCGGGGGCGCAGCTCGGCGAACGCGGTCGACGGATAGCGCCCGGCGAGCATGTCGAGCACCGCGAACAGCGCCGACTCGGGCAGCTCGGCGAACACGGCGGTGCGGCGCACCAGGGCCGCCAGCTCGTCGACGTGCCACGGCTCCATGGCGACCATCGCGATGATCTGCTGGGCGAGCACGTCCAGCGGGTTGCGCGGATAGCGCAGCTCCTCGATGCCGCCCTCGACCATCCGCTCGGCGACCACGGCGCACGAGACGAGGTCGCCGCGGTGCTTCGGGAACACCACACCGCGGGACACGGCGCCGACCTGGTGCCCGGCGCGCCCGACCCGCTGCAGGCCGGCGGCGACGCTCGGCGGCGCCTCGATCTGCACGACCAGGTCGACGGAGCCCATGTCGATGCCGAGCTCCAGGCTGGAGGTGGCGACGACGGCCGGCAGCTGGCCGGACTTGAGCGCCTCCTCGATGTGCTTGCGCTCCTCGCGGGAGACGCTGCCGTGGTGGGCGCGCGCCACGACGGGCGCGGCACCGTTGGCGGTGCCGGCCTGCGCCATCATCTCCGCCGGCGTCCGTGGCGGGGTGGGTGAGGGGACACCGGCACGGACCGCGGACAGCTCGTTGATCCTGGCGCAGAGGCGCTCCGCGCCGCGTCGCGAATTGGTGAACACGATCGTGGAGCGGTGGCCCTCGATCAGGTCGAGGACCCGCTCCTCCACGGCGGGCCAGATCGACGCCTGCCTGGGCGCCCCGTCGTCGTCCTGCGAGGGGTCGGCCTCGCCGAGGGCGGTCATGTCCTCGACGGGCACCTGCACCTCGACCTGGATGGTCTTGGCGCTGGGCGGCTGCACGACCTCGACGGGCGCGGACCCGCCGAGGAACCTGGCGGTCTCCTCGATCGGGCGGACGGTCGCGGACAGGCCGATCCGCTGCGCGGGCCGCTCCAGCAGGGCGTCGAGCCGCTCCAGCGACAGCGCCAGGTGCGCGCCGCGCTTCGTCGCGCAGACCGCGTGGACCTCGTCGACGATGACCGTCTCGACGCTGCGCAGCGACTCCCTGGCCTGCGAGGTGAGCAGCAGGAAGAGCGACTCGGGCGTGGTGATCAGGATGTCGGGCGGGGTCTTGGTGAACGCGCGCCGCTCGTCGGCCGGGGTGTCACCGGTGCGCATGCCGACCCTGATGTCGGGCGGCTCCTGCCCGAGTCGCGCCGCCGCCTGCCTGATGCCGGCGAGGGGTGCCCGCAGGTTGCGCTCGACGTCGACCGCCAGCGCCTTCAGAGGGCTGACATACAGCACCCGGCAGCGCTTCGCCGCCTCGACGTCTGGCCGGGCCGCCAACTGATCGAGGGACCACAGGAACGCGGCCAGGGTCTTGCCGGAGCCGGTCGGCGCGACCACGAGGGCGTGCCGGCCGGCGCTGATCGCCTGCCACGCGCCCGCCTGCGCGGCGGTGGGCGCCGCGAACGCCGCACCGAACCACTCCCGCGTCGCCGCACCGAACCGACCCAGCTCGTCCATGCCTCCATCCTGCCCCCGGGGTATGACACTTTCCCCTGCCCGGCCGACGCCGCCGATAGGATTAGTCCGATTTGTACGAAAGGGGGAATTTGGCTAAGATGCACCAATCCCCAGAACACAGGAGCAGCCGGTGGCAGCACAGCGCACGATCGCCCAGCGGGCGATCCGCCAGGAGTCGGAAGTGCTGCTGCGCCAGCTGGACGCATACCTGGCCGCCCTGCGCACCGGATGCGGCACCACCGACGTCGGGCATGCCGAGCGGATGGCCGAGGCACTGCGCCGCCTGATCGCCGACACCGCCAGGTCGAGCGCGGTCGACCGGGCCCGCGTCCGCGCCGCCGTGCACTACTTCGTCTACCGCGGCGCCGCCGGCGACGGCCCGGCCCGCACCGGCGGCGGCGCCAGGCTGGCGCTGCTGACCGGCGGCCGGGCCCCCGCCGACCGGCGTCGTCAGGGTGACGACGACCGCGTCGTCAACGACCTGCTCCGCGACCTCGGTCGCGCCGACCTGATAGTCGAGCACTGATGACTTGCCTGGCCGGGCAGCGAAGAGGGTCCCCCATAACCAGTGGGGGACCCTCCATGCGTTACGGGACCGGTCGCGGCGCTAGGAGATGCTGGCCGTCGCCAGCTTGATGCTGAACGCCAGGAACAGGCCGCCGACCGAGGTGCTCAACCCGGCGGCGAGCTTCCGCCGGGAGCGGAACTGCTCGGCCAGATACCGCCCGGCGAAGATGAGCACGGACAGATAGATCGCGCTCAGCACCTCGGCGACGATCCCGAGCAGCAGGAAGCTCACCGCCGGATGGGCATAGCCGGGGTCGACGAACTGGATGAAGAACGACACGAAGAACAGGATCGCCTTGGGGTTGAGCAGACTGATCACCAGCGCGCGCCGGAACGGGCGGTCGGCCGGCGGCTCGGGCTGCGGCGCCGAGGCGGGCGCCCGTAACCGCCGCACGGTGTCGACCACCAGGCGGATGCCGAGATAGGCCAGGTAGCCGGCGCCCGCGTACTTCACCAGGAGAAACAGCCAGGGATAGGTGTGCAGCAGCGAGGCGACGCCACCGGCCGAAAGGACCATGAGCACCGCGTCACCGAGCCAGACCCCGGCCGCGCCCCGATACCCGTCCCGCACGCCGCGACGGGCGGCGACGGACAGCACGTACAGCGAGTTGGGGCCGGGCAGGAGCACGATCGCGGCCGTGCCCAGCAGATACGTCCAGGGGTTGGTCACGCCGAGCATCAGCGCCCGCCCGCTTCCATCGCCGCGGTCAGCCGGTCCTGCGCCGCGGGCCACTCGTCGGCGAGCATCGAGAAGCAGACCGTGTCGCGAAGGCTGCCGTCGGGCCGCTGCCGGTGCGCGCGCAGCACACCCTCGCGCTGCGCGCCGAGCCGCGCGATCGCCTGCTGCGAGCGCTCGTTGCGGATGTCGGTGTGCCACTCGAGCCGGACCGCGCCCAAGGTGTCGAACGCGTGCGCCATGAGCAGCAGCTTCGACTCGGTGTTGATCGCCGTGCGCCAGTGCGGGCGGCCGAGCATCGTGTGCCCGATCGCGATCGAGCGGCGCGCCTCGTCGATCGCGTAGAAGGAGGTGCTGCCGAGGATCTCTCCCGTCGACGGATTCCGCTGTACGAAGGGAGTCCGTGCCGGATCCTTGATCGCCGCGTCCACGATCGCGGCCATCCCGGCGGCCGAGGCGGGTCGGGCGACGGTGAGGTGCGTCCAGACCTCGGCGTCGTCGAGCGCCGCGAACAGGCCCTCCGTGTGCACGTGGTCGAGCGGCTCCAGCACGACGTGCCGTCCCCGCAGCGTCGGCGCGCCCCGCCAGCCGTCCTCGGCAGGGCGAAGATAGCCAGGCAGCGGCACGAGCACGCCGGGTGCGGGCTCTGGCTGCCCGGCGACGAGCTTCAGCGGTACAACACCCGCCCAATGCGGCAAGAGCAGGTCTTCCTCGTCGTCGCCGACGCCGCCGGTGCGGACCTTCGCCGAGACCTCCCGCAGTGTCAGGGCCAGCACCGCGGTCTTGGCCAGCTCCTTCGGGTCCGGCGGGCGGCTGTCGGCGGCGCGGCCGGGCATGATCTTGTCGACCAGCGCCGCGAACGCCCGGTCGCGCTCGCCGGGGTCGGTGACCAGCCGCGCGGCGCCGTGCGCGACCACGGAGCGGTAGTTGGCGCTGTGGTGGAACTGGGAGCGGGCGAGGACCAGCCCGTCGATCAGCGTCACCGTCACGCAGATCGGCAGGCCGCCGGGGCGGGCCGCGAGCGCCGAACTGCTCCCGGTCGAGCCGTGCAGGTAGACCGTGTCGCCGATGCGCGCGTGCAGGTTCGGCAAGACCCGCGGCTCACCGTCGACGACGAATCCGACGTGGCAGACATATCCCTCATCGAGGACCGAGTGCACCAGATCGGCGTCGTACGACGCGCGCTCGCTCATCCGTCTCGGCGTCGTTTTCGGCGTTCGCTGGTAGGTTTCCACCATGACCTCGTTTGTTCTAGTACAATCCCTGAACTGTGGCAGTACAGTACCAGCCGACCGGCGCGACGGCAGCCCAGATTTCGGCCAGCGTCGAGCGCGGCATCCGCACCGGCGAGCTCGATCCGGGCGCGGCGCTGCCGTCCGTCCGCGCGCTCGCGGCAGGCCTCGGTGTGAGCCCCGCCACCGTCGCGGCCGCCTATCGGTCGTTACGCGAGCGGGGCCTGGTCGAGACGGCGGGCCGCGGCGGCACGCGGGTCCGTCCGCGCCCCCCTGTGGCCAGGCGCGGCCAGCACGGGTTGGCGGTGCCCGCCGGCGGCCTCGACCTGGCCAGCGGTGCCCCCGATCGGGCGCTGCTGCCGATGTACGCGCCGCATCTGATCCGATTAGCCGAGACCATGCCCGCGGTCGGCTACTCCGGGGGAGGCCCGCTGCCTGAGCTGCTCGACCTGGCCGGTGAGCGGTTCGCCGCCGACGGCATCCCGTCCGGGCGCCTCACCGTCACGGGCGGGGCGCTCGACGCGATCGAGCGCGCCCTCGTCGCGCACCTGCGCCCCGGCGACAAGGTCGCGGTCGAGGACCCGGGCTGGGCAAACCTCCTGGACCTGGTCGCGGCGCTCGGCTACACGCCCGTGTCCGTGCCCGTCGACGACGAGGGCCCCACCGAGGAAGGACTGCGGGCGGCGCTGAGCGCGGGGGTGGCCGGACTGGTCGTGACGTCCCGCGCCCAGAATCCCACCGGAGCGGTGATCTCCGGGCGGCGAGCCGCTGCGTTGCGGCGTCAGCTCAGCATGTACCGCCAGCTGCTGGTCCTGGAGGACGACCACGCGGCGGAGCTCGCGCACGACAGGGCGCACCCGTTGGCCGGCTCGACCGGTGCGTGGGCACACGTCCGGTCGTTGTCCAAGCCGTACGGGCCGGATCTCCGTGTCGCGGTGGTCGTCGGCGACGAGGTGACCATCGCAAGGATCGAAGGGCGCATGCGACTCGGCGCTGGCTGGGTCTCCACCGTCCTGCAACGCCTGGTCGTCGAGCTGTGGAAGGACCCGGACGCCACCGCGACGGTCGACCGTGCCCGCGACGTCTACGCGACCCGCCGGGAGGCGATGCGCGCCGCGCTGGGCGATCTGCCGGCCCGCGGCGTCAGCGGCATCAATGTCTGGCTTCCCGTGCCGGACGAGACGTCGATGGTCGCAGGGCTGCGCGAGGACGGCATCGCCGTGGCGCCAGGATCCATGTATCGGCTGCTCACACCCCCTGGGATCCGTATCACGACGGCCTGCCTCGACCCCCGTGACGCCGGACGGGTGGCCGACGCGGTGATGCGCCGCCTGGCCGGCACCTCCCGGCTGCAGGCGTGACCCGCGGGGCGGAATTGTCGGACCCGGCGGCTAGTCTCCGTGGGTGGTTGCGGGTTCTGCGGCCATCGACGCACCCGAAGTCGTCTGCGCGCTGTTGGGCAGGGAGCAGCGTTCTCAGGGCGCGTCATCAAGGAGGGAATGGCATGCGCAGCAGCACGTTCAGGACGTTCGGCATCGCCGTCGCGACGGTCGCACTGGCACTGGTGACAGCCTGCGGGGGCGGCGACGACAACACGACCAGCAGCGCCTCGAAGGGCTCCAGCGGCAGCGCGTCGCAGGCACCGTCCGCGAAGGACACGCTCGCCGCGGCCGTCAAGGACCTCAACGCGGGTGCCTACAGCTACACGATGAAGATCCCCGAAGGCACGTTCACGGGCTCGATCGACCCCGCCGGCAAGCAGCAGGTGAAGGTCGACGGGGTCGCCGCCGGCGGCGTCAAGTACACGATCGAGGGCATCACCCTCGGCACCGACTACTACTTCAAGACCAGCATCCCGACCACGGGCATCAACGCCAAGAAGTGGTACAAGCTGGATCGATCGAAGGTCAAGAAGGACGCGATCATCGGGCTGATCGAGGCGAAGGACCCGACCGTCAGCCAGGGCCTCATGTCCCGCGTCGCCACCGCCACGCAGAGCGACCCGGCCACCATCACCGGCACCTATGACCTCAGCAGCGGCGGCGACCTCGGCATCGACGACGCCGCGGTGCTGCAGGCCCTCGGCGACAAGGCCAAGTCCGCCCCGTTCACGGCGACCCTCGACGGCAAGCACCTGGTCTCCTTGAAGATCACGGTCCCTGCCTACGGCACGGTCGCCGAGCAGGCCCTGACGGTCGACTACACCGGCCACGGACAGCCGGTCGCGGTCGCCGCGCCCAAGGCCGCCGACGTCGTCGCCGCCCCCGCCGCCGTCTACGGCCTGCTCAACGGCTGACCTCCATGTCACGACACCAGCCACTCCGGCCATCCGTCCCGGGCCAGTCGCCTGCACCGGCCCGCCTGTCCGCGCGGCTCGTCCGGGCAGCGGGCCTGCCGGGTGGTGGGCGGAGCGTTCGGGCTGCGGGCCTGCCGGGTGGTGCGTGGAGCGTTCGGGCTGCGGGTTCGCGGGGTGGTGCGTGGCGCGGCAGGCTGGTGGGCGCGCTGGCGGTGGGGCTGGTCACGGCATTGGCGTTGGCGGGGTGCTCGTTCGGCAAGGGCGACCCGCCGAAGCCGACCGCCGGCCCGTCGGTCGCGCCCTCGCAGAGCGAGCTGGCGAAGAGCCTCGGCGCGCTGATCAACGGCGGCTACCGGTTCAAGGTGGTGGCCAAGGAGGGCAGCTACACCGGCGGCATCGACCCCGTCGCGGACCTGCTCGACGCCACGGTCAGCGTCACCTCCGACGGCGCCACCCTGAAGATCGACACCGTGGCGGTGCGCGGGACCGCGTTTACCCGGCTCACCGGCCTGCCCCTGCCGGGCTTCGACGGCGCCACCTGGTTCCGCGTCGACCCTGCCCGCATCACGCGGCCCGGCTCGCTCGGTCTCAGCGCCGTCAAGGACCCGACCGGCATCCAGGCGCTGATCGCCGCGACGCACGACGTACGCCGCGAGGACCGCTCCTACAACGGCACCGTCGACATGACCCGCGTGACCACCTGGGGGCCCGTCAACATCCCGCAGGTGATGCAGCTGGGGCAGGTCGCCACCAGGATCCCGTTCGAGGCGACGGTCGACGACCACGACCGTCTCGTCGCGATGAAGGTCGAGATCCCCGACAACCCCGTCACCGCCACCTACTCCGACTTCGGCACCAGCCTGACCACCACCGCGCCGGCCGGCGCCGAGCCGTTACCGGACCACCTCTACGGCATGCTCGGCCTCTGATTCCCGCCCGCCGGGCAGAGCACGATGGGGGTAGGCGAGACCGCGTCTCACGGAGAACACTGCACGTCATGGAACAGCACCTGTACGAAGCCGAGCACGAAGCCTTCCGGGAACTGTGCAAGGCGTTCCTGGCCCGCGAGGCGGTGCCGTACAACGACGAGTGGGACAAGGCCGGCATCGTCGACCGGGAGGTCTGGCGGAAGGCGGGCGCGGCCGGGCTGCTCGGGATGGACGTCGACGAGGAGCACGGGGGCGGCGGGCAGAAGGACTTCCGCTTCAACGCCGTGCTCGTCGAGGAGATCGTCGCGGCGGGGGCGTCCGGGCTCGGGTTCGGGCTGCACAACGACGTCGTGGCGCCGTACCTGACGGACCTGGCGACGGAGGAGCAGCGGAAGCGGTGGCTGCCCGGGTTCTGCTCCGGAGACATCGTGACCGCCATCGCGATGAGCGAGCCGGGCGCCGGGAGCGACCTCGCCGGGGTGCGGACCTCGGCGGTGCGGGACGGGGACGAGTGGGTCCTCAACGGGCAGAAGACGTTCATCACGAACGGTGAGCTGGCGGATCTCGTCGTCGTGGTGGCGAAGACCGATCCCGCGCTCGGGGCGCACGGCATCAGCCTGTTCGTGGTCGAGTCGGGGACGCCCGGGTTCACGCGGGGGCGCCGCCTGGAGAAGGTCGGCCTCAAGGCCAACGACACCGCCGAGCTGTTCTTCGACGACTGCCGCATCCCCGCCGACCACCTGCTCGGGCAGGAGAACTCGGGCTTCTACCACCTGATGGCGAACCTGCCGCGGGAGCGGCTCGGCATCGCCGTCGCCGCCGTGGCGTCGGCCGAGCAGGTGCTCGCGATCACGCTCGACTACGCGAAGACGCGGCAGGCGTTCGGCAAGCCGATCGGGTCGTTCCAGCACAACCGGTTCGTGCTCGCCGAGCTCGACACGGAGGTGACGATCGCCAGGACGTTCCTGAACCAGTGCATCGTCGAGCAGAACGCGGGGCGGCTCACCGTCGCCGACGCGGCCAAGGCGAAGTGGTGGACCACGGAGCTGCAGAACAAGGTGGCGGACCGCTGCGTCCAGCTGCACGGCGGGTACGGCTTCATGATGGAGTACCCGGTCGCGAAGGCATGGCTGAACAGCCGCGTCCAGACGATCTACGGCGGCACGACCGAGATCATGAAGGAGATCATCGGGCGCAGCCTCGGGGTCTAGGTCACGTCGGCGAGAGCGGCGAAGATCAGCGCGGTGGACGTGGCACCCGGGTCCTGGTGGCCGACGCTGCGTTCGCCGAGGTAGGACGCCCTGCCCTTGCGGGCCTGCAGCGGCGTCGTCGCGGCCGCCCCGTCCGCCGCCGCCGTGGCCGCCGCGGTGGCGGCGGCCACGAGACCGGACGAGGTCGCGGCCTCGAACGCGGCGACGGCCGGGGTGAGGGCGTCGACCATGGTCTTGTCGCCGGGCTCGGCCTTGCCGAGCCGCACGATCGCGTCCAGGCCCGCCCGCAGGCCGGCACCGAAGGCCGTGACGGACGAGTCGTCGGACAGGGTCTTGCCGAGGGCGCGGAAGAGGCTGCCGTACAGAGGGCCGGAGGCGCCGCCGACCTTCGACACCAGGGTCGTGCCGGTCTTCGTCAGGACCGCGCCGGCCGTGTCGGCCTCGAACGCGGCGAGGGCCGCGACCACCGCGTCGAACCCGCGGCGCAGGTTGACGCCGTGGTCGCCGTCGCCGATGGCGGCGTCGAGGTCGGTCAGCTCGGCGGCGTGCGCGGTGACGGAGGCGGCGACGGCCGCGACCCACGCACGAGCCAGCGCGGCGTCCACCCCGGGCGCCCCACCGGACGACGGTGCCACGTCGGAGCCGGACGGCGGGGCGGCGCCGGACGTCAGGCCGTCGGGGGCCGGGGTGGCGTCCCCGCCGGGCACGCCACCGGAAGCAGGAGCGGCATCCATGTCAGGCACCCCACCGAAGGCCCGGGGTGCGGACCGGGGCGTCCCAGAGGCGCAGGAGCTGCTCGTCGGCGCGGCACACCGTGAGCGAGATCCCGGCCATGTCCAGGCTGGTGACGTAGTTACCGACGAGGCTGCGGGCCACCTGTACACCAGCATCGGCCAGCAGGCGGCTGACCTCGTTGAACATGAGATAGAGCTCCAGCAGCGGTGTCCCGCCCAGCCCGTTGACCAGCACGATCACCTCGCTACCGGGCGCGAGCGGCTTGGCGGTGAGGATCGGCTCGACGATGCGGGCGGCGAGGTCGCGGGCGGGCCGCAGCTGCTCGCGGGCGCGGCCGGGCTCGCCGTGGATGCCGACGCCGACCTCGATCTCGTCCTCCGGCAGGTCGAACCCGGGCTTGCCGGCGGCCGGGGTCGTGCCGGCGGTGAGGGCGATCGCGAACGAGGCCGACCGCTCGTTGACGTCACGCGCCACGGCGGCGACCTCGGCGAGTGCCGCGCCCTGCTCCGCTAGCGCGCCGGCGATCTTCTCGACCAGCAGAGTGGCGCCCGTACCGCGGCGGCCCGCGGTCCAGGTGGAGCCGTCGACCGCGACGTCGTCGTCGACGAGGACGCTCTCGATCGGGGTTTCGGCGTCCTCCGCGGCCATCTCGAAGTTCATGACGTCGCCGGTGTAGTTCTTGACGATGTGCAGGACCCCCGCGCCGCCGTCGACGGCCCTGGTGGCGGCCAGGATCTGGTCGGGGACGGGGGAGGTGAAGATCTCGCCGGGGCAGGCGGCGTCGAGCATCCCGAGCCCGACGAACCCTCCGTGCAGCGGCTCGTGGCCGGAGCCACCGCCCGAGACGAGGCCGACCTTGCCGGGGCGGGGCGCGTCGGCCCGGACGATGATCTGCTCGTCGAGGTCCACGCGCAGCTCAGGGTGCGCGGCGGCCATCCCGGCGAGCGCTTCCCGGACCACGTCGTCCGGATCGTTGATGAACTTCTTCATGCCTAGCATTTTGGCGGTACAGCGGCTGCATAGCATTGCTCACGTGGCACACATGGTGGGAATCGTGCTGGTTTCACACAGCGAACGGCTCGCGCACGGGCTGCGGGACATGCTCGTGCAGGTCGCGGGGGAGGAGGTGCCGATCGAGGCGGCGGGCGGCACGGACGACGGCGGGCTCGGCACGAGCTACGACCGGATACTGGTCGCGATCGACCGGGCCGACCGGGGCGCCGGGGTGCTGGTCCTGACGGACCTGGGCAGCGCCGTCCTCACCGCGCAGACCGTGCTCGAGGACCGGGTCGCCAACACGGCCACCCTGGTGGACGCGCCGTTCGTCGAGGGAGCGGTGGCTTCGGCGGTACTGGCCGGCGCCGGTGCCGACCTCGCGGAATGCATCCGGGCGGCGACGGAGGCCCGTGATGTCCGCAAGCTCTGAGGCGACGGTGGTGTTGCCGGCGGACCTGCACGCACGCCCGGCCGGCGCGCTGGTCCGGGCAGCGGCGGGGTTCATCAGTACCGTCGAGATCACCGCAGGCGAGCGGCGGGTGAGCGCCCGCAGCGTGCTCGGCGTGATGGGGCTGAACGCCCGCGCGGGCTCCTCGGTGGTGGTGTCCGCCACAGGCGCCGACGCGGCGGACGCGGTATCCGCCCTGGCGGCGCTGCTGGCGGAGTACGAGTAGCCGTCCGCCTCCGCGGTAAGGAGTGGTGCGGGCTACGGTGCCTACGCCAGGATGACGGCGTGATCGACGCACCCGCCGTCCTCCAGCGGCGCACCCTGGGCCTGCTCGTGTCCACGCAAGTGATCGGCGGGCTCGGCGTCGCCAGCGGGGTGTCGATCGGTGCGCTGCTCGCCGCCGACATGGCCGGCCCGAGCGCCGCGGGGCTCTCCGGCAGCGCCGCGGTCATCGGGGCGGCGCTGATCGCGATCCCGGCGACGCGGCTGATGCGCACCGGCGGCCGGCGGCCGGGGCTGGTGTTCGCGTACGGCGTGGGCGTGCTCGGCTCGCTCCTGGTGGTGGCCGCGGTGTCGTGGCGGCTCGTGCCGCTGCTGTTCGTGGGCACGTTCCTGTTCGGCGGGGCTTCGGCGGCCAACCTGCAGTCGCGGTACGCGGCGGTCGACCTCGCCGACAATGACCGCCGGGCGCGGCACCTGTCGCTGGTCGTCTGGGCGACGACGCTGGGCGCGGTTGTCGGCCCGAACCTGGCACCGTTCGCGGACAGGGTGACGATGCCGTGGGGTGCGCCCGAGTACGCGGGACCGTACCTGTTCAGCGCGCTGGCGTTCCTTGCCGGCGCCGTCACGCTGTTCGCGCTGCTGCGGCCCGATCCGCTGCTGACGGCACGATCGATGTCCTTGTCGGATGCATCGGACAAGCCGTCTTCCTGGTCGTCGGCCTTCGCGGCGATCCGGGCCAGTGTCGGCGCACGGCTCGGCGTCTCCGCCGTCGCGGTCGGGCACGTGGTGATGGTCGGCGTCATGTCGATGACCCCGGTGCACATCGGTGAGTACGTGCACGCGCACGGTGACCTGCTGCGGATCGTCGGGCTGGTGATCAGCATCCACATCACCGGCATGTATGCGCTGTCGCCCGTCGTCGGCTGGGCCGCCGACCGGTTCGGCCGCCGTCCGGTGATCCTGGCGGGCGTCGTGCTCCTGGCGTCGGCGTGCGCGCTGAGCGGCACCGCCGGCGACGACACGGTCCGGCTGGCGGTCGGGATGGGCCTGCTCGGGGTGGGTTGGGGCTGCACGATGGTGGCCGGATCCACGCTGCTGTCGGAGTCCGTGCCCGTCGGGGAGCGCGCCGGCGTGCAGGGGCTGTCGGACGTCATCATGGGCGTGTCGGCGGCCACCGCGGGCGCGCTCGCGGGGGTCGTGGTCGACCTGTTCGGGTTCGCCACCTTGTCGGTGCTGGCGGGGATCGCCGTGGTGCCGCTGGCCGCGCTGGCGCTGCGGAGGTCTTAGTCTTGGCCGCGTGCGACTGACGGATTTCTGGCAGCGGTTGGAAGAGGCGTTCGGCGCGGCGTATGCCGGCAGCATCGCCAACGATCAGGTGCTGACCCAGCTCGGCGGCAGGACGATCAAGGAAGCCCTCGCAGGTGGCGAGGATGCGGCCGTGGTGTGGCGCGCCGTAGTCGCCGCATACCCGGAGCGTGTTCCTAGCAGGTTAAGGTGACTTTTTGGCGTGTTGGCTCGTTGATCGTACAGATGTACGGGTAATCTCCTCAGGCGTCGGCGCCGATTTTTTGTCATACCCGGCGCTTACCTTGTCAGCGTGAATAAACGAACGCCGACGAAGACCGCGAACTCAGGGGTGACGGACATGGCAGTGCAACCTGACCGGGAGAAGGCGCTCGGGCTCGCCCTCTCGCAGATCGACAAGCAGTTCGGCAAGGGCTCGGTCATGCGGCTCGGTGAGCGGGTCATCGCGCCGATGTCCGTGATCCCGACCGGATCCATCGCCCTCGACGTGGCGCTCGGCATCGGCGGGCTGCCCCGCGGCCGGGTCATCGAGGTCTTCGGGCCTGAGTCCAGCGGTAAGACGACCGTCGCGCTCCATGCGATCGCGAACGCGCAGGCCCAGGGCGGCATCGCGGCGTTCATCGACGCCGAGCACGCCCTCGACCCCGACTACGCCAAGGCCCTCGGCGTCGACACCGAC
Source organism: Dactylosporangium sp. NPDC050588 (assembly GCF_040654975.1). Taxonomy (NCBI): domain Bacteria; kingdom Bacillati; phylum Actinomycetota; class Actinomycetes; order Micromonosporales; family Micromonosporaceae; genus Dactylosporangium; species Dactylosporangium sp. NPDC050588. The sequence continues at coordinate 175,172 of NZ_JBFAJA010000009.1, forward strand.
GCGCTGCTCGTCTCCCAGCCGGACACCGGTGAGCAGGCCCTCGAGATCGTCGACATGCTGGTCCGCTCCGGCGCGCTCGACATCATCGTCATCGACTCCGTCGCGGCCCTCGTGCCCCGCGCCGAGATCGAGGGCGAGATGGGCGACAGCCACGTCGGTCTGCAGGCCCGCCTCATGAGCCAGGCCCTGCGGAAGATCACCGGTGCCCTCAACACGGCCGGCACCACGGCGATCTTCATCAACCAGCTCCGCGAGAAGATCGGCGTCATGTTCGGCAGCCCGGAGACCACCACGGGTGGTCGCGCGCTGAAGTTCTACTCGTCGGTCCGCCTCGACGTGCGGCGCATCGAGAGCCTCAAGGACGGCACCGACGTCGTGGGCAACCGGACCCGCGTCAAGGTCGTGAAGAACAAGGTGGCCTCGCCGTTCAAGCAGGCCGAGTTCGACATCATGTACGGCAAGGGCATCTCCCGCGAGGGCTCCCTCATCGACGTGGGCGTCGAGCAGACGATCATCCGCAAGGCCGGCGCCTGGTACACCTACGACGGCGACCAGCTCGGCCAGGGCAAGGAGAACTCCCGCAAGTTCCTGCGGGAGAACCCCGACGTCGCCGCCGAGATCGAGAAGAAGATCAAGGAGAAGCTGGGCGTGGGTGTCGGCCAGGCCACGGACGCCGCCGGCGGCCCCGAGGTGGCTCCGGTCGACTTCTGACCGTTCCGGGCGCTGTTCCCCTGGCGCTGGGTCCCACGCGCTCGGGGGCCTTGCGTCCGGTTTTAGCGCGGCTCACGCGGCGATCGGTGCCGGTTCGTGGGAGGGTCTCCTGGTTTGGAGGTCCGTCCCACGGCCGGCCCGCCCGCGCTGTTCATGGTTTTCGGAGGTGTGCTCGTGCCGGGCAGGCGGCGATCCGACGATCCCAGCCAGCAGTCAACGGAACCTGAGGACGCTGAGCCCTCCTTCGCCGGTTTCGACCCGTCGGCGGGTGCGTCCGCTGGTCCTGACCCGGCGGCGAGCGGCGTGCCTTGGATCCTCGCCGGCATGAGCGACGACAACCCGTGGCTGTCCGCCGAGGCTCAGCCGGGCGGCGCCGTGGCCGCGCCACCGACGCCCACGGCAGGGACGACGCCACGAGACCCGTCCGGCGACGCCTCGACCTCAGTCGGGCCGGGTGTGAGCACTGACAGTGCTCCGCCGCCGTGGCCGACGACCGCCCGGGAGCTTCCGCCCGGCTGGCCGACCGCTCCGGGGCGCGGGGTTCCCGCCGGCGAGCTCCCGCCGGGCTGGCCGGCGGCTCCGGCCGGTGCTCCCCCTGGTCAGACTTCCAGTTCCGGCTCCGGCTCCGGCTCCGGCTCCGGGTCCGGCTCCAGGTCCGGCTCCAGCTCCAGTTCCGGCTCTGGCTTTGAGCGCGGCGGCCGGCGCGGCCGGGCATCCGCCGCAACGCGTGGTGCCGCCGGCGAGTGGCCGGCCATGTCTCCGCTCGATGCCGCCGGGGATCCCTGGAGCGGCAGTCTTGCCGGGGACCTGCCGTCCACCACCGCACCCGCGTCGGACCGTGACACCGGTGGCGGCACCAGTCGCGGTCGCCGATCGGGTCAGCAGCGCGGGGCGCGCAGGCAGTCCCAGGGCGGTCCTGGGCACGACTCCATCCCGGAGCGGCAGGGCGAGTCAGCGCTGTGGGGAGACCCTGCGGAGGCCGGGCCTCAGTCCGATCCTCAGCAGGACGGGTTCGGGCAGTGGGGCGACGGTTCGGAAGGCCGGTCGGGCCGGCGGAGCGGCTCCCGCCGTGGTGGGCAGCCGGCGGCGCCGCTCGATCCGAGGGAGGCGGCCCGGGAGATCTGCCTGCGGCAACTCGCCGTCCGGCCGAGGACCAGGCTCGAGCTCGCCACCGCCATGCGCAAACGTGGCGTCGAGGACGAGATCGCCGACGAGATCCTCGACCGGTATGACGAGGTCGGCATCATCGACGACGCCGCGTTCGCCCGGGCGTGGGTGGCCAGCCGGCACCACGGGAAGGGACTGTCCCGCAGGGCGCTGGCGGGGGAGCTGCGCCGCAAGGGTGTTTCGTCCGACGAGGTCGGTGAGGCGCTCGACGAGCTCGACCCCGACGTCGAGGAGCAGACCGCGAGGGCCCTGGTCGCCAGGCGCCTCCGCGTCGAGTCCAACGCCTCACCCGAGGCGGTGTTCCGCCGGTTGGTCGGGATGCTGGCGAGGAAGGGGTACCCCCCGGGCATGGCCATCCGCCTGGTCAAGGAAGGCCTGGCGGCCCGGGACGACGCCGCCGAGTTCGCCGACGGCATCGACGCCGACGCCCTGGCCGACGTCGCCCTCGACCCCGACCAACGCTGAGCCCGTCCTGGGGAGGCGCCGGCATCAAAGCTGATGACGCCTCAGTCCGGGCTGAAAGCTGAAACCGGGAGCGCCACCCATGCGGTCGGCTGGCCCGGGAGCGTCACCGATGCGGTTGGCCGGCCTGGGAGCGCCACGCACGCGGTCGGCTGGCCCGGGAGCGCCACCCGCGCGGTCGGCTGAGCCGGGAGCGCCACCCGCGCGGTTGGCTGGTCCGGGAGCGCTACCCGCGCGGTTGGCTGGTCCGGGAGCGCTACCCGCGCGGTTGGCTGGTCCGGGAGCGCCACCCGCGCGGTTGGCTGGTC